>JBDWTN010000008.1 GCA_039984955.1 Marinobacter alexandrii | reverse complement strand
ATACCCATACATCCGCATCCATCTCAAAAGCTGACCGTGTTCTTCCAATTGGCCCGTATACTTCATCCAAATTTCCTGCTTGGTGAAGCTACCGGTAAGGTATTCTTTAATGATATCCTGGCGCTCTGATAAACTTATCTCTCTACCACGTCGTGTGTTTCCATTCTTGAAATAATTCATTTGATTTACAATAAATTGTGTAAACCTATTTCAGGACAAGACAAACTGACTCTGGGAATATTCTATATCAAGGTGCCTTGGTCATTAGAGATCAAATCACATTTTTGATATGGTAACGACTAAAGACCCCAGCGACCGGACAATCAACTACATTCAATTCTAAAAACATACATGTAACAAAAACCATCATCCATAAGCTAATCGAGTCATTTGCAAAAACTGGTGGAACTAGATGATTTTATCGATATTTGAAGAACCCATTTTAATAGGAGCTAACATTATTGACTTAATCATCAAACAACCCTTTATTATGAGAAAAATATTCCTAATTGCTGCTTGTTTCTTGTTCCTCTTTGGATGTAATACGAATCCAAACAAAGAAGCCAGAATTCAAAAACTTGAAACTGAAATAAAGCAAACACTAGACAAAGTTGACGAACTTGAAAATAAAGTTCAAGCACTTGAAGTTGCAAATGATCAACTTAAAACAAGGATTACTGAGCTTGAAAAGCGATAGTGACATATATAAACAGTGCGATTTTTAGGGTCAGCTATAAAAACTGAAAAAACCAGTGCACCTTGAGTAAATAATCAGAGGTTTTAGATATAATAATGATGAGAATTGCTGTTTTAGTTTCACTATTGACCGGTCTAAATTGGGTCATCTATGCACAAGATGGATTGAAAATCAATGAATTAGACTATTTTGAAATGCCCGGTCTAAACGTTACTGTTTTTAGTGACATTTACCCCGATGGGCACCAAACAGGCGTAACTATTATCCAACATGGAGTCAGAACAGCCGCTAACGGTGATTTGCGCTTAGAAGCATCTCCCGGTCAGTGGTCTCCCATACCGAAAGGTGGAAATTTATCCGTAGACAAAATAGAAAATACTATCTCCCAAGAACTCTGGTACCCGGACTCATCCAAAAACAGAAAGGGCTTTAATCCCATCATTTATCCAGATCTACAACTTAAATACAGTGTATCGGTTACTCCTACAGAAGGAAGCTCATTTAAGGTAGAAGTACATTTAGATGAACCTATTCCAGATGAGTGGCATGGCAAAATCGGCTTTAATTTCGAGCTATTCCCTCAACATTTGTTTGGAAAATCCTACCTCATGGATGAGCAAGTTGGGTTGTTTCCTATCCAACCCAACGGACCTCTAAACCCTCAAAACGAACAAATTGCACTTCCCTTGGCTACTGGCAAAAAACTGACTGTGGCTCCAGAAGAAAACCTACAACGACTAACGATCACAAGTGAAAGTGAATTAGAGCTTTGGGATGGACGTACCAATCATAACAACGGATGGTTCATTGTCCGATCAGTCATCCCCAAAGGGAAAGCAAAGAATGCGCTGGAGTGGGTCATAACACCAAATGTGGTAAAGGACTGGACATACAAACCTGCCATTCATGTTTCGCAAGTGGGCTATCATACAAAGCAAAAAAAGAAAGTTCTCTTAGAAACTGGCAAAACGATAAACGAGGCAACAAACCTAACGCTCTACAGAATTACGGATTCAGGTAAAGAGGAAGTAGCCTCCGTGATTCCCAAAGTATGGGGGCAATTCCTTCGCTACAACTATTTTGAATGGGATTTTAGCAACATAGAAAAGACTGGCATCTATCAATTTGCCTATGATAGTATCAAATCCAACCCATTTCAAATAAGCGATGATATTTTTGAGAGACATGTATGGCAGCCGACTCTGGAATATTTTCTACCGGTGCAAATGTGTCACATGCGCGTCAACGAAAAGTATCGTGTTTGGCATGGCCTGTGCCACATGGATGACGCTTTGATGGCACCTCTAGACACCAATCATTTCGACGGGTATGTGCAAGGGTCCTCCACTCTCACTTCATTTAAACCTCTGGAACGAGTGGAAAAACTAAACGTTGGTGGTTGGCATGATGCCGGAGACTATGACTTGCGCGTTGAATCACAAATTGGAACAGTCTGGAACCTGGCCCTTATGGTGGAAGAATTTGGCCTCAACTATGATGCTACTCTCATCGATCAGGAAAAACATATCGTGGAAATTCATACACCCGATGGGAAATCTGATGCCTTGCAGCAAATTGAACATGGCTTGATCAGTATATTAGGAGCCACCAGATCAATGGATAGGCTTTATAGAGGAATTATCTGTTCAGATATAAGGCAGTACACACTCTTAGGAGATGCTTCGGTCATGACAGACAATATTCCCTACTCGAAAGAGTCCGGACTCCCTTTAGATGATCGTTTGGTCTTTACAGAGGACAACCCCGATCGAGAAATGTATGTGATAGCAGGCTTGGCAGCATCAGCCAGAGTTTTGGAAGAATCTAACCCTGAACTCAGCAAAGAATGCCTGGAAACCGCTTTAAAACTCTACAACAGAGCCAAATCGAAAGCAAAAACACCTTCAAAGGTTCTGGCCCTTTCAGAACTGATCATCACAACCAAAGATCAATCCCTTATCAAAGAGTTTGTTTCACTGCAGGATGATATCGTCAAAAACATTGATAAATCGGGATGGGTGATTGGACGTGCCATGTCATTCATCACAGATAAGAAATTTAAAAAGACCATCTATTCGGCCGTTCAAAACTATCAGAATAGATTGAATGAGGAGGCCAAAGAATCTCCTTTTGGAGTTCCTTACAAACCTAATATCTGGGGTGCTGGCTGGTCTATTCAGCAGTTCGGGAAAGAGCAGTATTTCTTTCACAAAACCTGGCCTGAGTTGACAACTTCTGACTTTTTCATCAATTCGTTCAATTTTGTATTGGGTGTTCATCCTGGAGAAAACACCATGTCTTTTGTGTCAGGGGTAGGTTCTAAGTCCGCTACTGTTGCCTATGGAGTTAATCGTGCCGATTGGTCTTTTATTCCAGGAGGTTCAATCTCAGGAACAGCGCTCATAAAGCCGGATCTACCAGAATTAAAGATATGGCCTTACTTCTGGCAACAAACGGAATACGTAATGGGAGGCGGAGCTACTAACTACATGTTCTTGGCACTAGCAGTTAAAGAGCATTTTAAAGAATAAGACATGAGATTGACGATCATCGCGTTCTCTATTGTTATTCTACTATTCAATTGTAGTCAGAAGCCCACCAAAAAACGCTTTAAGGCTCACTATACTCATCTCGCACCGGTTGTTGACGGAGATGCTAAAGACTCTATTTGGCATGCCATACCCTACTGGAACACGGAACAATATACCTGGATCAACAACGTAAATTCAGAGCCTCCAGCAGCTGACTTTTCATGGAAATACAAGTTAGCTTGGGACGAGAATAAGTTTTATGTCCTTGCGGAAATCAGGGATGATGTGATTAGTGATGTACATCCAGATCCAAAAAATTTGTACTACCAAGATGATTGCTTTGAGGTTCTATTTGATGAGGATAACTCTGGAGGAGACCATGAGGTAAGTTATCAGGCGTTCGTCTACCATATATCCATTTTGCATGATGTTCTTGATATTGACACTGAAGGAAACCGAGTCCTACTCAATGATCATGTAGAGATTCGAATGGACACCTTGAATGGAACAAGCATTTGGGAAGCCGCCTTTGATATTTATGACGAAGGTTACATCTCAACAGATAAAAGTAACCCTGTAAAACTTCATAAAGGTAAGGTGATGGGTTGGGGCATGGCTTATTGCGACAATGACGGGGAAGAAAACCGCGATCATTTCATAGGTTCACATTTCATTCCCGGCAAAGACAAAAACGTTACGTGGAGGTCAGCGGATGCTTTTGCTGAGGTCAAGTTAGTTGAATAAAGATCCATGATCTATATTCATCTGGTACTCAAGCACAATATTTTAGCAATAACAACATACCAGATAAACGATAATGAAAAAAATAGCAATCTCTAGTATTATCATTCTATCAATTATCAATACTTGCTATTCACAACAAAGTTATACTTACTCG
Organism: Marinobacter alexandrii; assembly: GCA_039984955.1. NCBI lineage: Bacteria > Pseudomonadati > Pseudomonadota > Gammaproteobacteria > Pseudomonadales > Marinobacteraceae > Marinobacter > Marinobacter alexandrii. The sequence goes on along the minus strand of JBDWTN010000008.1, from coordinate 97,475 downwards.
GAACCGAATAAACTTGAAGACGCGTGGCTAACAACCAGTTTACATTCTCTGAATGTAGATACGTCAAGAATATATCAGTTATTCACTCAAGTCTTAAATAACAAGAATGAACTTCATAGTGTTTTATTGGTAAAAAACGGCAGACTCATCATTGAAGAGTATTTCAATAACTATTCTGTAAATAAGCAGCACGATCTTCGTTCTACTACAAAAAGTATACGATCCATTTTGATGGGCATTGCAATTGATGAAGGTTTTATTGTCAGTATAGAGGACCCCATATCAAAATATCTAAAAAGTCATTCCGTGTCCAAAAATCAAGATTCCCGAAAAAAGGAAATCTCTATCAAACATCTACTGACCATGTCTACTGGTCTAGATTGCAATGATTGGGATAAGAAGTCCGCTGGACAAGAAGACAAAGTGTATAAAAAGAAAGACTGGATCCAGTATACACTTGATCTCCCTATGATTAATGATCCTGGTACAGTTTCAACTTATTGTTCAATGGGTGTGTTGTTAATAGCGGAAATAATCAGTCAGGCTTCAGGCTTGGCTATAGACGAATTTGCTGAAAAATACCTGTTTAACCCTTTAGGAATTACCAATGTAAGTTGGGGACATACCTCGTCCAAAGAAGTTATTCCTTCAGGGAAAAGGATTTACATGACATCACGTGATATGGCAAAAATCGGACAGCTTGTACTCAACAAAGGAAAGTGGGATAATACCCAGGTAGTGTCATCGAAATGGATTGAAGAGTCCACTACTCCAAAAACAAAAATTACGGGTATTGATTATGGTTATTTATGGTGGAACATTCCATTTAAAGCAAAAGAACAAGTAGTTTTATCAAAAACCGCAACCGGCAATGGTGGTCAGTATATCATGATTTTACCGGAATTAGATATGGTGGCCGTGTTTACAGGAGGTGCCTATAATTCACAAGAGGATAAGTTGCCTTTTGCTATCATGAATAATGTTTTATTGCCAACATTTGATAGCGATAAGTAGTCATAATTTCAAAACATCAATAAATCCATTATCTCTTATACAGTGCACTAAATTCTGAAGGGGTTAGTTTTGTCCATTTTTTGAAGAGGCGTGAAAAGTAAGCATAGTCATCGTATCCTAACTCATAAGAGATCTTAGCTAGCGAAGTTGAATCATACACAATCAGTCGTTTTGCTTCCAAAATCACACGTTCCGTGATTAGCTGTGTAGTGGACTTTCCGAGTGTTTCCTGGGTCAGTCGATTTAGATGACGAATGGTGATATTCAGCAAATCAGCATATGCTGATGGTGATTTCTCTTGTTTGAAGTTTTCCTCAATCAATTGCTCTAATTCCCTGAGGTATGCTGAGTAAGCATCCATCTTCACCAAATTTGCATTGACTGGATTCAAATAGACCCTACTGATATCTATATAAATACAATTGAGTAATGAAACAATCTTTTTTATTGACCACACATCCCGATTTCTATATTCTTTAAGAATTAAATTAAATGCATTGGATACTTCGCTTAGCTCACCTTCTTTCAAGGTAAGCATGGATGGATTTCGTACAGGATAGAAAAATGGAAAATCATAAATGGATTGCTCCGTAAAAGAAATTTCATAAAACTCCTGAGAGTGAAAAAAAATAATCCCTTCAATATCATCCGACAGTTCCCAATTATGCGCCTGTCCAGGATTAAGCATAAACACACTTCCGGGACTCACGTCGTATTTTTCAAAATCAATTTCATGCGTACCCGAGCCTTTAGTAAAGAGGACTGTTAAGAAAAAATTATGCTTATGAGGAGCCGTGATATTTTTAGAGTGAGTTTCAAGGTGCTCTCGTAAATCATTGCAATAGAAATTTACTAATTTCTCATTACCATCAAACTCACTAATACTTAATATACGGACTTTACTCACCACCAAATGTCTTAATAATCCAAATTTTAGAACCTTGCATTCAATACTTTAATTACACGTTCTCGCTTATTTTGTATTAACAAAATACATCATTATGTCTAGTTTATTTAAAAATATACAACAGGAAAAATGCCCATCATGTAGTAAGGATAAGGTATTTAGCACAAAAGGAAATGTCTTTTTATTTAAAATGCCATTGATGAAAGAAAAGTGTTCCAATTGTGGATTCAGATTCGAAAAAGAGCCTGGTTATTTTACAGGAGCTATGTATATCAGCTACGGCCTTTGTATTATTGAAATGGTGACGATTTTTATGCTGTTTCAACTAACCACGATTCATTCAGACTATTTGATCTATTTTCTTTCTCTCACCGTGATTCTATTGTGGCCCTTCAACTTTAGGATGTCTAGAATTATTTGGATGTACTTGATATAAAATAAAAGCCTCATTCAAAAAAATTGAATGAGGCTTTTACCTATTGGGTGTATTAGCATCTAGTCATTACCAACATATTTGGTAAACAAGTTTTCTAAATCCATAATGAAATCTTCGTAGTAATCTTCGCTATTTACTGTAGACTCATCTTTGAATTCAAGAAATACGATTACCTCTTCAGACCCATCTTCTTCTATAACAACATCTGCAATCTTGAGGTCTTTGTAAAGCACTTCCAGGTCAAGGAAAGCATTGATTTGACTAACAGAAGGATCTTCAATCTGCAGTAACTCTGCAATTCCTCCAGCAGACTGGATTGTCAAATTATTACTGTATAACTCAAACGTAAGCTTCAAAAGGCTTTTCTCTGTCAGGTTTGCATAGTCATCGCTATCCAACTCTACTTCTGCCTGAATACCTGTGGAACAAACACTACCGTCAGTAGAAAAGTCTAGATTCACTGAAAATTCAGTAGAGGAAGCCTGACTGATCATCACAGACAATGTATATGGGTTGAGGTATAAAGACAGGTCAATCTCAACTGGAATTGGGAACCCTCCCACAGGCTCATATTTTACACCGCTAAGGCCTATCGCCACCACTTCTTGACTATCAATTACCAAAGAAACATCTAGGGTAGTAGGTAGATTTATTGGTTCATCCTCTAGTAAAACTTCCACATCGTTGTAATTCCCAATAGTGAGTACACTATTGTTAGATGTTTTATCTGGACTTGAAGGGAATTCAAGCACGACTCTTTTAGTCTGATTTTCGTTCCGTGACCACATTTGATTTGAATGATCATATGTATAGGTTCCTTCTACATCATCAATACTGAATCCTTCTCCTTCCGGTACAACTTCAGTAAGCGAAGAAGTCAAATCATTAATCCAATCAAGATTTAATGTATCTCCATTAGATAATCCCATAAAGTCCGTAAGAATGGACTCTACAGCAAGTCCACTTTCAAAACTCATAATGCAGCCCAGCGTAGAATCAAAAGATTCTTGCACGTTTGCTTTATCTTGGGTTACCGTTGTTGGATCACAGGCATCTCCTATGCCGTCACCGTCAGTATCTTCTTGATTAGGATTCGCTAATTCTGGACAATTGTCCACATCATCAGGAATTCCATCTCCATCTTTATCTTCTTCACAGACATCTCCTATTCCATCCTCATCACTATCTTCTTGATTTGGATTGCTCACTAAGGGACAGTTATCTTCATCATCTACTATCCCATCTCCATCTTGATCATCTCCGCAGACATCTCCTATCCCATCTCCATCACTATCTTTTTGGTCTGGATTACTAACTAAGGGGCAATTATCTTCTTCATCAACAATACCATCTTCATCTGTATCAGGTGGCATTTCTACCTCATCATCTTTTGTACATGAGATAAAAACTACCATCATAAGCATGGCAATAAAAAGCATTGCTGATTTTACAGCTTTTTTAATAGCGGTATTAAATATTGTTTTCATGGGTGAACATTTAGCTGAAATTGGCATTTGAGGCGTGGCGCACCTCTTTGGAATATAAAGATGCTTAAAAAAATTTAATATTTTGTACTAATGCAAGATTAATTTGTATTAAAATACTTTATACATAGCTCTTTTACTGAACAAAAAAATACTGAAGTAGAAATAGGATAATTCACTTTCAACTACTTTTAGGAGAAGATTAAGACAAAAAAACCATGCCCTACAAAATCACGCTACTCTCATTGATCATTCTATTCTTTTCTTGCACGTCCACGGAAACAGAATCATTTGACCTCTTGATAACCAATGCATCAATCCTTGACATTTCTGAAGGTTCTATATCCAAGCATAAGGTCATTGGAATTTCCAATGATACAATAAGGCTAGTAGCAAGCGTCGAATCAGTCAACAGGTATACCGCTGACCAAATAATTGATGCGAAGAATAATTTTGTAATGCCAGGGCTATGGGATATGCATGTCCATTTTCGCGGGGGAGATTCTCTTATTGCCGAGAACAAAGACCTCCTGCCCCTTTATATCGCTCATGGGGTGACAACCGTGCGGGATGCTGGAGGAGACATAACACCAAGTGTTCTTGAATGGAGAAGTGAAATAAGGGATGGAAAACTTCTTGGGCCAGACATTTTCACCTCAGGACCAAAGTTTGATGGCGTTAACCCTGCATGGGACGGTTCCATTAGAATTGAAAACACCAATGATATTGACCCAGCTATGGATTCCCTCATGCAATTGGAAGTAGATTATTTTAAAACGTACGATGGTAGTCTTTCAAATGAAATGTACTACGCCTTGATTAAAGAAGCGGAATCACGTAACGTAAATATCACCGGCCATATGCCGATGAACGCCAGCTTAATGAAAGCAGTAAACCTCGGGTTAGATGGGATAGAACATCTTTACTATGCATTAAATGCTACTTCTCCCATGGGGGACAGCTTAACACAACTTAATAGGGGTTATGGTATTCTTCCTGAACTTCTAGAGTCCTATGATTATACGCTTGCAAATGAAGTGTTTATAAAATTAGCTTCAAAAAATTTTTATGCGACTCCTACTCTCTACATAGGAAAAATCCTCAATCAACTTCCTTTTGATGATCACAGCGAGGATTCTTTACTCACCAGTATGGGAAAGGGAATTCAAGAAACATACTCAAGACGGATAAAGTCAGCAATGAGCAGATCAGCATCTGCTCAGGAATTTAACACTTCCATGCGCGAAAAATTTGTTGAGATGGTAAAGCCTATGCACGAAGCTGGCATTAATCTTCTAGCTGGATCTGATTGTGGAGCATATAACTCATATGTGTACCCTGGAGCTTCATTGCATGGAGAATTGTTTATGCTGGTAGAAGCAGGGCTCACTCCCCTTCAAGCGCTTCAAACTTCAATCATCAACGGCCCTCAGTTTTTTGAATTGGACAATTATTTTGGAAGCCTAGACGTAGGTAAAGTGGCTAATCTCATTATTCTTTCAGAAAACCCTACACAGAACATACAGAGTATCAAAAAGATTGAATGGGTAGTCAAAAATCAAAACACATTCAATGCTGATCAGCTTAAATTAATGATTACCCTTAAAAAATGAGTTAGGGTATTTGAGGTTCTCTTTAATTTGTGATGCCATTAGTTACATGTCATCACAAAATCACCGTTCTTTTGAAATTGTTGCTGTCTCAGTTACCGCATTAGGCAAGTTCCTATTCTACGATGTTTTGAATCTTCGACTTGTGTTTATCTTATTGATGTTCGGGTTTTGGAGTACCTATATAACCATGAGAGTTAGAAATCATTCTGAACTCTTCAAAAAATGGGGATTTAGGGTGGATAATTTCAACCGTGTCTTAAGACGCGTCCTTCCATTTGGAATAGTTTCTTTTATGGCGTGTTTATCTATTGGCTACTATCAAGATACTATTAACATAACCTGGCATATTATTCCAATCCTTATTCTATATCCAGTTTTTGGTGTGCTGCAGCAATTTTTAATCATGGCACTTGTTGCAGGAAATCTTCAAGAATTAAACCGCATTAAAGCGCAATCAATCATTATAATCACATCAATCCTATTCGGAATACTCCACTACCCCGATTGGTGGCTAGTTTTAGGAACCTTTATCCTCGCATTATTTTACACATATACTTACTTGAAAAACAGAAATCTATATGTATTAGGATTTTTCCACGGGTGGCTTGGGGCTCTATTTTATTACACTGTTGTTGACAAGGATCCGTTCACTGAAATTTTCGGTTTTATATTCTAGAATAATAATTTGTCCCTATAAATACACTTCTAGTTGAAAAAAATCGAATTCGGAACTTAATTAATCCCATGAGGTTTAACTTCTTCCAAAACCAAGCTATTTATGAAGAAGATTATGCTCACCATTGTATTGTTCACAGTTTTCTCCGTTACTTTCAGTCAAACTGGAGATGCTACTCTTGTATTTGATGATTTCAATTCCTTTCTGCAAAAAGAAGTTGTTTTTGGACTTGTTGACTATGGGGGATTAAAAGAAAATCCAGGAAGACTCAATAGCTTAGTTGGTCTAATTGCAACCTACAACCCCAAAGACTCTTCAGACGATCATCGTACAGCGTTCTACATTAATGCCTACAATATCTTAGTAATAAAACAAGTTGCTGATAACTATCCTATCAATAGTCCCATGGATGTTAAAGGTTTTTTTAAAGAAAACACCTTCCTTATTGCAGGTGAGACATTAACATTAGATCAAATTGAATTCAAAAAACTGATGGAGCCAACAAAGGACCCAAGAATTCACTTCGCTTTGGGGTGTGGAGCAAGGAGTTGTCCATTTCTTTATGATAATGCCTTCTATCCAGATAAAATTGAGGAGCAGTTAGAGTTTAGAGCTAGACAGATAATTGAACGTCCAAATTATGTATATGCAGACTTGGAAAACGATAAAGTAATTCTGAATAAAATTTTTGATTGGTATGGAGACCAATTCAATTTAAAAACAGGATCACTGATCAAATATGTGAATAAATATAAAGGATATAAAATACCGGAGAGCTTTGCTGTAGAATTTCAGGAATATGATTGGACACTCAATGATCGATAATTCTATCTGATATATATCCAAACACAAAGAGCCTGAGCAAAATGCTCAGGCTCTTTTTATTCTACTATTAAGTAGTTTTTACTTACCTAATTTAAAAAGGCTGTATCCGATAGATAGTTGGAATGTTTTATTCTTAATTTCTTCTCCTACTCCAGCATCATTGATGTCAGACAATCCGAAGACATACCTAGCAGAAAACTGAAGTCCAAAAGGTGCATCCCATCCAGCTCCTACAGCAGCTGAAAGATCAGAACTTTTTAAACCATCCTTGATATCCGTTCCATCTTGATCTTCAGCGTTTAAAAGAACTCCAAACTGAGGTCCCGCTTGTAGATTAAGTCCTGCCGGAAGATAGAGTTTCACCATTACAGGTACATTCACATAGTTAAGATTAACCTCACCTCCACCTGAGAAGCTCGATCCTTGCTTTGAAAACAATACTTCAGGTTGAACACCTAAGTTTGCAAATTTAAAAAGCCCGTATGCTCCTGCATGAAGTGATGTAATCGACTCAGAACCAGAAATGTTCGTATTCGCAAAGTTTGCGCCTGCTTTAATTCCAAGTGATACGCTTGCCTGACTAAAAGCAAAAGCAGAGATAAGTACAAGAGATAATGTTAGTAAAGTCTTTTTCATAATGTTATCGTTTTGTATTAGTAATATAAAAGGTGTCATACACCTAAATAAAGACATAAAAAAAGGGTGATAGACACCCTTTTTATTAGATTTTCTTAAAATTATAGTGCTACACCTATAAATGACTTAAAGGCTAGTCCCATTAGTCCGGTAATTAGCATAGTAATCCCTAATCCTTTTAATCCGTTTGGAACATGTGAATACTTCAAGCGTTCTCGTATTGCAGCCAATGCAATAATAGCAAGGAAGAAGCCAGTTCCTGATCCGAATCCAAAAGCTGTTGCCTCCACAATCGTGTAATCTCTCTGAACCATAAAGAGTGATGATCCCAGAATAGAGCAGTTTACGGCTATCAACGGTAGGAAAATCCCCAATGACCCGTATAGGGATGGTGAGAACTTCTCAATAATCATTTCCACAAGTTGGACCATCGCTGCAATTACTGCAATGAATATGATAAACTGAAGAAATGTAAGATCAATAGTGGCAAAGTCTGATCCTAACCAAGCTAATGCTCCCTCTTTCAATACTTTCTCTTGAATTAGCCAGTTGATTGGAACTGTAATAGTCAATACGAATATTACAGCCATACCCAAGCCAAATGCTGTTTTTACTTTCTTAGACACGGCAAGAAAAGAGCACATGCCGAGGAAGTATGCGAAAATCATGTTATCAATGAAAATCGCTTTGATTGCTATATTAAATGCTTCCATAGTTATTTAAGATTAGTGCTCTACGTAACCGTTTTTAGTTCTTTGTATCCAAATAATCACCCCAAGTAAGATGAATGCTCCAATGGAATCTACCATCAAACCGTTCGTTTGTAAAGAAGTGCCCAATAAACCACCCAATGAACCGTACACATCAAACTCTAATGGAGTGCCGATGAATACTGTTCCTCCTCCTAAGAGTTCTCTAAAGAAAGCGACCACCAAGATGATCCATGCGTATCCAAATCCACTACCAAAACCATCAAGAATTGAATCATACGGCTTATTTGCCATTGCAAATGCTTCTAGACGTCCCATAACAATGCAGTTGGTGATGATCAATCCAACATATGCTCCCAAAATTTTATACATATCATAGCTGTACGCTTTCAATACCTCACTTACCAATGTTACAAGTGTTGCAATAATTGCTAATTGAACTATAATTCGAATCCTATTGGGAATAATATTCCTCATTACCGAAGTAATAAGGTTTGAAAATACAATTACGAAGATCACGGCAATTGACATGATCATCGTTGGCTTGAACTGTACTGTCACAGCAAGTGCTGAACAAATGCCCAATACCTGAACAGTAATTGGATTATCCTCATTTAGAGGATCTGATACAATCCTTTTTCTCCTTTTAGATAATAAAGGCTCAGACGGTTCCTTAGCAATTGCTGCTACAGCCGACTCTTCTGAAATTTCTGCTATTTCTTCACTCATAAACTTGCTGTTTTTTGAGATTTAGTTTTTTCAATAAAAGCGGAGTAACACTCCAAATAATTTTCCAACATCGCATTGACTCCTTTTCCAGTTATCGTTGCTCCAGACATTCCATCAACTTGATGTTGACTAAGATTGGCATTACCCTCTCCTTTAACCATGCTGACGCTTACCAGCTCTCCTTGGTCATTATATATTTTCTTTCCAACGTATCGTTGTTGCACCGTTGGCTCTGTAATACGAGCGCCCAATCCAGGCGTTTCTCCTTTATGATCAAAGGCTACTCCTTTAACAGTATTTAAGTCTTGACCGAAAGCAACATAACCTGATATCCAATCCCATAAACCAGCGCCGAAGGTTGGAAAAATATATGCCTCTATTTCACCCGATTCATCTAAAAAGGTAAATACTGGATACATTCTTTCCTGAGGATCATACTTATAATTCTTTTGGATATTTACCTTTTCAGCTACTACAGGATTACCCTTTTGGTCTGTGGTTACCTCTTTTCCATTTATATCAACAACAACAGATTTTACTCTCTTATCATAAATACGAAGAATCTCATTGGGATCTTCAATAGTAGAAATATCCATAACGGCTCCAAGGATCTTCTTCTTGGTGTCGAGCTCTACTTGTTTATCCTGCAATGGTTTCAACCCTACTGAGGTAAGGGATAGAGCACCTCCAAATACCACGGTTAGACCGATGGAGAAAAGGATCACATATAAATTAGACTGTCGCACGTTTTAATCTTCTTTTCTTATTTGCTTCAACAACATAAAAATCAATGAGTGGAGCGAATACATTCATAAACAATATGGCTAACATGATTCCCTCAGGATATGCTGGATTAATCACACGAATTAATACAGTAATTACGCCTATCAGGAACCCATAAATCCATTTTCCTAAATCGGTATGAGAAGCACTTACAGGGTCAGTCGCCATAAATACTGCTCCGAAAGCTAAACCACCTATCACTAAATGGTAATGCGCAGGCATTTCCATAAAACTATTTCCGCCCGTAAGATTGAAAAGTCCGCCCATAGCTAGTGTTCCTAAAACAACACTTAGGATAATTTTCCAACTCCCTACACCTGTAGCAATTAGTATTATTGCTCCTATCAAACACATTAAAGTTGATGTCTCACCAATACTTCCAGGTATTATTCCAATAAACATGTTCCAAAAATCAAACATGCCTGAGTACCAATGGTTGGATGCGAGTTGCATCATGTTCGTTCCATTACCTGCCGCTTCGGCACCATATGCTAAAATGGTTGCCCCAGAAAACCCATCTACCGGAGTTTTATCTCCAAAGTACGTCCACACATCACCAGAGATTTGTGAAGGGTAAGCAAAGTATAAAAACACTCTTGCTGTTAGGGCAACATTCAAGATATTCATCCCGGTACCTCCAAAGACCTCTTTGCCTATTATTACAGCAAATACGGTTGCTAAAGCAACTTGCCACAAGGGAATAGTTGCTGGCATAATGAGCGGAATTAACATTCCAGTTACTAAGTATCCTTCCTCAACAGGTTTTTGGTAGATCACACAAAAAGTGAACTCCGTCATCAACCCAACACCGTAAGAGACGGCAATTATTGGTACTACCTTGAGAATGCCAATCCAGAATTTATCTAGGATTGATGCCTCAATTCCGGTTGCTATAAAATGCTGATGACCAACATTCCACATGCCAAAAATGAGGCAAGGTATCATTGCGATGATAACTGTCATCATCAAACGCTTTAGATCCGTTGCATCTTTTATTTGTGCCCCTTTCTTACCTGTTATTATATCAGGCGCAAAAAAGATAGTTCTATGCCCCTCATATAGCGGGTAGAACTTTTCGTATTTGCCACCTTTTTCAAAAAGTGGCTTCAAATCGTCGAATTTTTTCTGCAAAAACTTCATTCCTGCTATCCTTCTTTAATTAGTTCAATTCCTTCTCTAAGTATTTCCTGAATTGGATTCTTGGAAACGTCTACAAATTCACAAAGAGCAACGTCTTCTTCAATCACCTCATATATTCCTAGTGCCTCCATGTCATCATAATCTTCAGCCAAGATTGCTTTAAATAGATAAGTAGGGAGAATATCCATAGGCATTACTTCTTCAAATGCTCCACTGATCACGAAATTTCTTTCTTCACCATAGGTGTTTGTATTTACTTCAAACTCCTTATTCTTTCCATTTAAAAAAGTCAACATTCCAAACGCCTTGTGGAAACTTAATTTATTTGTAGATGGTTTAATCCATCCTAAAAATTCCTCATGCTTCCCTTCAGGAATGACAGTGATTTGATTACTGTAGTAACCGAGGTATCCCTCAGCTCCTATACCTTCTCCACTCAATACATTTCCCGAAATATATCGGTTATCTGTTCCTTCCGCCTTCTCACTTATCTTATTTAGACATGCTCCTGCGAATAGCTTAGTATATCCTCGTTCGTTCATTTGAGACCCTGTAAGTGCTACCAGTCTCGAGGTGTCATATATACCTTCAGTGAAGAGTTTGCCAATCACTGCAACACCAATAGGGTTCACCGTCCAAACAACATCTCCTTTCGCTATCGGATCAATATGATGAATTTGTACGCCAACATTTCCCGCAGGATGCGGTCCTGTAATATTGTTAACCTCAACGTTTTTCATCTGTGAGAAAAGTTGAGATACTTCAGCTTTACTATTGATATTCAAATGAACATTACCAGCTGTGAATTTTTTAAGAATATCAATTCCTGCTTGAAAGTTTTGTTCATGCCCTTGAAGTATGTAGGCATAGTCCGGAGCAAGAGGACTGCTATCAAAAGTTGAAATAAAGATGGACTTTGGAGAATCGGCAGGATTCGCAACAATCCCGTAAGGTCTTTGGATGATATTCAACCATCCTCCAGATTTTTTTAATTGATCCAGCGCATCTTCTTTGGATATTCCATTTATATCAGATGAAGAATACTTTTTGAATTTCTCGAACTCTATTTCTTTATCTGCAAGAATTTTAACTTCTAGTACTTTGCGTTTTTCACCTCGCTTGATTTCGACTATTTCACCACTCACTGGTGATGTATACAGAATATCTTCTTCATTCCGCTCGAAGAATAGTGGTGATCCCGCTTTCACATTATCACCTTCCTTCACCAACAACTTTGGCCTACTTAAACCTGCAAAATCAGTCGGTTTAAGCGCGTAAGTGTCCGGTTGAGGTACTTCGATTATTTTATTTTCTGCCTTTCCGGCTAGGTTCAAGTCAAAACCTTTTTTCAGCTTTATTGTCTGAGACATATTTCTTACTTGGGAGAACGTCTAAAAAAACGAGGCAAACTTAATCAATATCAGATTTAACCTCGGTCTAATTTTCAATAAAAAACCTTGTTTTATAGCTTTTGGAAATAAACCAAATTATAATCATATGGTTTGGTCAATTATGCAATTGCTGGTTCATTTTCTTTCAGGAAATCTGCAACCTGTTCCATTAACCATGTTGGAGTCGATGTTGCCCCACAAATTCCTACTGAATCGCCTGGTTCAACCCAGGACAAATCAATTTCTTTTTCACTCTCCACAAAATAACTTCTTGAATTGTATGTCAGACATACGTTATATAATGCCTTCCCATTCGAGCTTTTTCTACCTGCCACAAAAATGATCACATCATGCTTCTGAGAAAATTTCTCCATATGAGGCTCTCGATTAGAAACTTGACGACAAATGCTGTCATTCGCCTTAAAACCATCTTCCACCGTGAGCAGTCCTTCCGATTTTATTCTTTTTTCAATTTCCTCTTTAATAGAGTAAAAGCCTTTTGTACTCTTTGTTGTTTGGGAAAAAAGCGTAATAGGGCGAGAAAAGTCAATCTTTTCTAAATCATCAGACTCAGTAATAATGATCGCTTCATTGGATGTTTGCCCAGTCAATCCGATTACTTCTGCATGTCCCGGCTTACCATAGATAACCAATTGACCTTCCCGATTTTTAGACAGGTCATATGCATTCTTTACTCGATTTTGCAATTTCAAGACTACAGGACACGATGCATCAACTAGCTCGATATTATTTTCAATAGCAATTTGATAAGTTTCAGGCGGTTCCCCGTGCGCTCGGATTAATACTTTACAATCCTTGAGGTTCTTCAGCTCTTCTCTTGTAATTGTTCTCAGTCCTTTGTTATAAAGACGTTCAACTTCCATGGAATTATGAACTATATCTCCAAGACAATAGAGTTCATGTCCTTCGATCATTTCATCTTCCGCCATTTGAATAGCAAATTCAACACCGAAACAGTATCCAGAATTTTCGTCAATTTCAACCTTCATATGTTATGGATTCGGCCATTTTAACAATTTTATCTATCTGTTGATCCAAAGTTAGATCAGAAGTATCAATCTCAAATGCATCCTCTGCCTTTATAAGCGGGCTATCTTCTCTACTACTGTCGATATCATCACGTTCTTTCAGATTTGTTTTGATGGTATCTAGATCTTCTTCAATTCCTTTTGTCGCCAATTCTTTTCTTCTTCTTTCTGCTCGAATATCCATATTAGCTGTCATAAATAATTTCAACTCTGCTTCTGGAAATACAATTGTCCCTATATCTCTTCCATCCATTACTACCCCCTTGTCTTCTCCCATTTTTCGTTGTTGTTCAACCAATTTCGTTCTCACGATGGATATTGCACTTATCTGACTCACGTTTTGATTGACATCCATGGTTCGAATTTCAAAATCAACATTCTTCCCATTTAGAAAAATAGAACTGTTATGAAATGAAATATCACAATTTTCTAGGCCTTTTTCAACCTCAGCTAGTTTTAAAAAATCAATTCCATTTGTGATAAAAGAATAAGTAACAGCCCTATACATGGCACCACTATCAATATAGGTATAACCTAATTTTGAGGCTACTTGTTTAGCTGTGGAACTCTTGCCAGTACCTGAATAGCCATCAATCGCAATTACAATTTTATTCATCAGCAATCCTTGATTGGACATGGGATAGGCTTCCCTTTCTTTATTTTCTTTTTGTTCTTACCATTAGAAGAAGACGGCCCCTTTTTACAACCCTCCGCTCCTATCAGGATTGTGCCTAAAAATAAAATGAATATGGCTTTATTGAACTTCATGAAATACCTTCCACAATCATTTCTCTATCTACCTTTTTAACCAGTCCCTGCAACACCTTGCCAGGACCGCATTCCGTGAAACTGGTGGCACCATCAGCGATCATATTTTGCACACATTGTGTCCATCGAACAGGTGAAGTCAATTGCAAAACAAGATTTTTTTTGATTGATTCAATGTCTGAATATCCTTTTGCATCTACATTTTGATAAACCGGACACTTTGGATCATTGAAGTTTGTGTCCTGTATTGCATCTGCTAGTTCTTCTCTGGCTGGCTCCATCAATGGGGAATGAAAAGCTCCTCCTACAGGCAATATCAATGCTCTCTTAGCACCAGCCTCTTTTAATTTCTCACAGGCTACATTTACCGCTTCAATTTCTCCACTAATCACTAATTGACCCGGGCAATTATAGTTTGCTGCTACAACAACACCATCAGCATTCGCGCAGATTTTTTCTACTACTTCATCCTCTAGGCCTAAAACAGCTGCCATAGTTGATGCTTGCATTTCACATGCTTTCTGCATCGCCCGCGCTCTTTTTGAAACCAATGAAAGACCATCTTCAAAATTTAAAACTCCATTTGCAACTAAAGCCGAAAACTCACCCAGTGAATGTCCTGCCACCATGTGAGGGTTAAAATCATCGGAAGTAATTGCTGCAACTACGCTATGAATGAATATTGCAGGTTGAGTAACCTTAGTTTGTTTTAGTTCATCATCTGAACCTGAAAACATAATACTTTTAATATCAAAACCAAGAATATCATTAGATGAATCTATAAGTTCTTTTGCTTTCGAGTGGTTAACGTAAAGTTCTTTTCCCATCCCAGAGAATTGGGCGCCCTGACCAGGAAAGACGTATGCTTTGCTCATAAGTAAATGTTTGTTCCTTGCAAAAGTAGGCAATCCATTTAATCGATAAATCGATTTCTTAGCTCAGGTGACGGGATCATACATTGATCCTTTTCTCCAAACCATTTGTATCTATTTCTAGCAACTATATCGTAGACCCAATCTCTTAAAAAAATTGGGACAATGATAAAAATATAGAGTAATGGTAATAGACCTGAGAGACTTTTAGAGATTTCAAGAACAGCACTGCTTTTTTTCCTGATTGTATCTCCATCTTTGAGAATGATACTTTGAAGGGAATTCTTATCTCCTAATAAATAATATGGCAAGTTTTGCTTAGCATATCCTGACTGCAATGAAGCAAAAAGAAACCTTTCTTTTTTATCCTTTTTTAGGATAAACTGGATAGAAGAGTTGCAGAGATTGCAAACTCCATCAAAAAAAATAATTGGCTTTTTTATCGAATGATCTGTACCCACCCATTAATAACTTCAACATCACCTTCAGGGTTCAGTCCAACAAAACTTACTTCAGCTGAGTAATAATAAACTCCAGCTGGCAATTCTTTTCCTGCATTTGACTTTCCATCCCAATTAATGAAAATCGTATTTTCGGAAGAAACTGTTCCTTCACCGCCTATTTCCCTATCCGAAGAATTGTATGTAAATAGTTCTGCTCCTGCCCTACTAAAGGCTTTGAAAATAACCGATTCAACAAAACGAGGGCAATCACCATTGTTCGTAAAAGGAGTGAACGTATCATTTACACCGTCTCCATTTGGTGTAAACACATTTGGCAAAATGTATTGAGAGCAATTTTCATTGCAAATAATTTCCGAAATCTGGCTTTCATTTCCCGATCGGTCAACAGCGGTTATGTAATAACAAAAAGCGAGTGAGTTCAACGGGAGGCCTTGATTGAAAATGTCACTATCATGAATAAATTCATTTCCAGTAGTTACATCTAAGAGAACGAATGTCTCAACTTCCTTTGATCTTGATATATAAATTCTGAAAAAAGAAATATCATCATCACATTCTGGAGCAATATTGGATTCCCAATTCAACACATTTCTTAATTCTTGATTAAGTCCAGCAGCTTGCCTTTCGCAAGAAAATTGAGTCTCACAGCTAAAATTACTATCCGAAGTGAAATTCACCTCTATGAGAGGACATGGTGGAATCGTATCACTTGGTTGAGCACAAATAATTTGAGACCTATTGATTAACGGCTCTGGCAAAAGGTCATTATCATAACTTCCAAATGTCGTGACGAAGTAACAATATTCAGTTTCTTCATCCAGCTCAACTCCATTAAAATCTCCTGTATCAAGGTAAGTTAAACCATCGAGTGTTACTTCCACAGAATCTATTAACTGAATTGACTCAGGGTCCCCATTTACTACGTTATCTCTCCATATATAATGGTAGGGGTATTCCTGCACATTGATAGACCATGGAACACTTGCAGTCCAATCCAATTTAATTCCTCCGACAAGGGCCGACGGTTCCAATCTTACAGATGAGGCTTGCTGCGAGGTGTCTACCGGCTGGTCAGTATTATCATAGAGAACAATTCTATATGAATAAGAAATATCTTCTGTATTTAATCCTGAATCAACAAAGGTCGTGTCTGTAGAAGGTGGTCGTACTGAAGTAAATGTGCCTCCAAAGCTCTGACCTTCTTTTCGAAGAACTTCATATGTATATGTTGGAGGAAATGCTGCAGCATTAATTTGATATGGAGGAGTCCATTTAACCAAAATTTCTCCAGCTGTTTCACTTGTCGACTCAATATCTACATTTGTAATGATAGGCACATCAATTAGCAAACTATCACACGCTTCTTCGGATGCGATACTTTCACCTCCGCCTGGGGATGGAAACAATGCAACTAAGCGGTAACAATAATTTGATCCTGAAGATAGACCTATATTATTATTACTATCTAAATAACTGGTATCAGAAATATCAAGTGTCTCGATGAGCGCATATCCTGAGTTTTCAGGAATTCCTGGATTACATGTAGGGTCTATCTCAAACTCCCCAACTCTCCTCCAAACTTGCATTGAGTCTGCATTAGTACATGAGTAAGGGTCCCAGTTCAATTGCATACTTCTTCCAGGACGAGTTTCAGCTACAAGTCCTTCAGGAGCTGGTCCTACTACGGTAATTCTCCACGATTCAAAATTTACTTGACCTGGTGGATTCGTAATTCCTGGAATAGTGGGACTGTCCGTTGCTTTGAACTGTACTTCATAGGGTGCTATTCTAACTAGCCCACAATCTGTTTCCCACTCAAAATTTAAAATTGATGGTGGCCCTTGAAATTCTGCGGGGTTGGGCCTTACACTAGCAGCAGGTGAAATCTCAAACGAACCTCCGAATGCTTCTATCTTAACTGGGTCTCCATCTGGATCAGTTCCCGTAATAATACCAGTAATAATATCACCTGCAACTACACAAGTATCCTCAGGTACTTCAAGTTCAGGGGGATCATTATCATAATTCCAAATTATAATTTGCATATCCCTTGTAACAAAACCAAGTCTTATTAAGACACCATTAATCCTTCTCCATTCTTCAACTACAAAAGCAACATTGAACTCCCTGTTTTCTTGATCTGGTATTGTTGCTCCGCCAGGTGCATTCCATGTTAATGTGCCCGTGACTGGATCAATTGATAAAGTTGGCGGACCGTTTTTACTCTGATTGCCTTCAGCAAAATTTGTATAAAATGAGGGGTCTATAAGCGTTTGATAACCATTTACTTCTAAGCCTTCATCTTGTTTTGGGTTAGTGAAATAATAGGAAAGACTATCGCCATCAGGATCAAAAGCTCCTGGATTATGTTCGAAAATTGCCCCTACAACACCCTGGTCAATTGGTGGCACAGTAAAAAAAGGAGTACTATTTGTTATCAAAGGATCTATAACTACTAAAGTTTCTACATAAAATGAAGTACTTACAGAACCAGATATATTCTGAATATTCGCATTTCTAAAATCTTCCTTGTAGCTAACCAGGTAATTCGAAGCACTTGAATACGTATACACAAGTGTGAATTCCCACTTTTCAACTCCGTTTCCTATATTTTCTATTTGCCCCCAAGGAATTCCCTCTCCCGGGTCATCTCCATAAAAATTACCATCTCCGTAATCAAAAATGCCTTGTCCAAAAGGCACTCCATCAATATCACGGTACCCAATAAATGTAAACTGATAGGTTAGACCTGTTACCCTTTTAGCGATTACTTCGCCAGCTCTAATATGAGTTGCGTTAGCTATCATTGCCGAAAGCATAAAAAAGAAGACAAATAAGAACCTCAGGTATTTCATAGAAACTAGGTTAAACTTACGTAAAACTAAAAAGCTTTAATACATAACGAATATTTACCAAACAAGAATTGTGCTTGACTGGTTATTTATTTCAACAACACTTAAAGTTTTAATACTTACTCTTGAGATAGATTTATTATTTAGAACCAGTCAAAAAAGAAATTTGAATTGCCAGACAAGCTTTCTGAATTTACCTTTGGCTAAAATCCAATAACCCAATTTAAATGAGCAAGCAACTTTTTTCAGGCAGCATTGGTAGAAAATTCGCCATGGCACTTTCTGCGCTATTCCTGATCATATTTCTATTGCAGCATTTCACAATAAATTTCACTTCTGTATTTAGTGAAAAAACATTCAACGAACTATCTCATTTTATGGGCACTAATCCGTTGATACAATTTGTGATGCAGCCAATTCTTATGTTTGGTGTGACTTTTCACTTCATCATGGGATTTGTGTTGGAAATTAAGAATCGAAATTCACGTGCAATTAAGTATGCTAAGAATAACGGAGCTGCTAATTCTTCATGGATGTCGAGAAATATGATTTGGAGCGGATTATTCATTCTCCTTTTTCTATTATTTCATTTCTACGATTTCTGGATCCCAGAAATGAATTACAAATACATTGAAATGAATCCGGAAGATCCAAATCGCTACTATGAAGAAGTGGTTCACATGTTTACTAGTCCTGGTCGAGTAATCGTTTATTGTCTGTCATTCGTATTTCTTGCTTTGCATTTACTTCACGGATTCCAGTCTGCTTTTCAATCGATGGGTGCGCGCCACGATAAATACACTCCGACTATTCAAAAAATTGGTCGTGCTTATGCGATTTTGATTCCAATTGGGTTCATCTTCATTGCTGTTTTTCATTATGTCAATTCCCTTTAAGAAATAAGAGGCATGTCAACATTAGATTCTAAAATACCTGAAGGTCCAATAGCTGAAAAGTGGACCAATCATAAAAACAATATTAAACTAGTCAATCCTGCTAACAAACGATCCATTGATGTGATTGTCGTTGGTACAGGCCTAGCTGGTGGATCAGCTGCAGCTACTCTTGCTGAGCTTGGTTACAATGTGAAAGCATTTTGCTATCAGGATTCACCAAGAAGGGCACACTCAATTGCGGCACAAGGAGGCATCAATGCAGCAAAAAATTATCAAGGAGATGGTGATTCTACTTATCGTCTTTTTTATGATACTGTCAAAGGAGGTGACTATAGGTCTCGAGAAGCCAACGTATATAGACTAGCCGAAGTATCTACAAATATCATCGACCAATGCGTAGCTCAAGGAGTTCCTTTTGCCAGAGATTATGGAGGGTTATTAGATAACAGGTCGTTTGGAGGAGTACAAGTTTCGAGAACCTTCTATGCTAAAGGTCAAACGGGTCAGCAACTTCTTTTAGGTGCATACTCTGCCATGTCTCGTCAGATAGGCAAAGGTAAAATCGAGATGTTTAACCGTCATGAAATGATGGATCTCGTAATGGTAGATGGTAAAGCCAGAGGTATTATAGCAAGAAACCTTGTCACGGGAGAAATTGAAAGGCACTCTGCACATGCCGTAATTATCGCTTCAGGAGGTTATGGAAATGTTTTTTTCCTGTCAACCAATGCGATGGGGTCAAATGTGAGTGCAGGATGGAAAATTCATAAAAAGGGTGCTTATTTCGCAAATCCTTCCTTCACACAGATCCATCCTACCTGTATTCCACAACATGGTGAACAGCAATCTAAGCTCACCTTGATGTCGGAATCTTTGAGGAATGACGGTCGTATTTGGGTGCCTGCTAAAAAAGAAGATGCTGAAGCCATAAGGGCTGGTAAACTAAAACCTACTGACCTCAAAGAAGAGGATAGGGATTATTATTTGGAGAGAAGGTACCCATCCTTTGGTAATCTGGTTCCAAGAGATGTGGCTTCCAGAGCTGCTAAAGAACGTAGTGATGCCGGTTTTGGGGTAGGCACTAATGAAACAGGTGAAGCAGTTTATTTAGATTTTGATGCTGCCATCATGCGCTATGGGCAGGAAGAAGCGAATGTAAAAGGTATCCATGATGCTTCTGATACCAAAGTGAGAGAGCTTGGTGAAAAGGTGGTTGAAGCCAAGTATGGTAACTTGTTTGAAATGTACCAAAATATTAGTGGTGACAATCCATATAAGACTCCAATGAAGATATATCCTGCGGTGCATTATACCATGGGAGGTGTGTGGGTAGATTATAATTTGATGACCACTATTCCTGGTTGTTACGCACTTGGTGAGGCTAATTTCTCAGACCATGGAGCAAATAGACTTGGTGCATCAGCACTGATGCAAGGTCTTGCTGACGGATACTTTGTGATTCCTTACACTATAGGGGATTACCTAGCGGATGATATTCGAACGGGTGCAATATCGACGGACAGCAAGGAATTTAATGAAGCAGAAAAGGTCGTTCGTGAGCGTATTGAATTTTTCGTAACTAATAAAGGTGAGCATTCGGTTGATTACTTCCACAGGCGATTGGGTAAGATTATGTGGAATCAGGTTGGAATGGCCAGAAACGAAAAAGGTTTGAAAGATGCTATCAAAGAGATCAAAGAATTACGTGAGCAATTTTGGAAAGAAGTGAAAGTACCGGGTTCAGCAGATGGTATTAACCAAGAACTGGAAAAGGCTGGCAGAGTGGCTGACTTCCTAGAACTAGGGGAATTATTTGCCAGAGATGCATTAGAACGTAATGAATCCTGTGGTGGTCATTTCAGAGAGGAGTACCAAACAGAAGAAGGTGAGGCTGTTAGAGATGATAAAGGATTTACTTATGTATCAGCATGGGAATATACAGGTGAACCATCTAAAGCCAAACTACACAAAGAAGATTTGAAATACGAGAACATTGAGTTGAAGACTCGTTCTTACAAATAATAAAAATATGTCAGCAGCAAAAGAATTAAACCTTACACTAAAGGTCTGGAGACAGAAAAGTGACAAAGATCAAGGAAAAATGGAGACTTATCAGGTTTCTAATATTTCCATAGATAGTTCTTTCCTTGAGATGATGGATATTTTGAATGAACAATTGGTAGATTCAGGTGATGAGCCTATCGCATTTGATCATGATTGTCGTGAAGGTATCTGCGGAAGTTGTTCTATGTATATCAATGGTGAAGCACATGGTCCTGGCAGAAGGATGACTACTTGCCAACTACATATGAGATCTTTCAATGATGGAGATACTATTTATGTTGAGCCGTGGAGGGCAAAAGCTTTTCCGGTAATAAAGGATTTGGTTGTAGATAGAAGCGCTTTTGACCGAGTAATGAATGCGGGAGGTTTTATTAGTGTAAATACTTCCGGTAATACGCAAGATGCGAATGCTATCCCAATCGATAAACATGATGCTGACAAAGCATTTGATGCCGCTACATGTATTGGATGCGGAGCTTGTGTTGCTTCCTGCAAGAATGCTTCTGCTATGCTATTTGTCTCAGCTAAAGTATCTCAGCTATCACTCCTGCCTCAAGGTAAAGTTGAAGCTAAAGAGCGAGCGCAAAATATGGTGAAGCAAATGGACGAAGAAGGTTTTGGGAACTGTTCTAATACCGGAGCTTGCGAGGTAGAATGTCCTAAAGGAATTTCTCTAGAAAACATCGCCAGGATGAATAGAGAGTACTTGAAAAGTAGCATAAGCTAAAGAATCACATATAAAAGATGAAGCCCGCATATATTTGTGGGCTTTTTTATTTGTAGGAGCTTCTATCTAAGAAGAGGCTCTTATTCCCCTTCAAATTTTTTCAGTTGATGCTTGTAATGGGAAGTATCATCGTATAATTCTTGAGCTAATTCAAGTGCGCGTTTTTCTAGCTCTATTGCCTTTTTCTTGTTGCCTAGCTTAAACTGAAGTGAAGCATAAGTATCTATGTTTGAAGGTTCTGGAAGCTCGTCGACCGCTTGTTGAGCCCATGAAGAAGCTATTTCCAATTGATTTCTATTTTCTACAAAAAGATAAAATTTCCACGCTAGTTCATTTAATTGATCAGGATCTTCAATTTCTGTCATACCTACTAACTCTATTGCGAAATCAGCATAACTGATCCAATTCTCCGTAAACTCTGCATAGTGAAGGTTCATCATCAATTTCAAAGTGTCTGATCCAACAAAGGATATATCCTTCATCTGATGTAAAAGCGCGCGCATTGCAAAATCATGCAATTCCTCCGATTCAAATATTTCCTGATACTGAGAAAGGTAAGTATCATACAATTTTGCATCGACTATATCCTGACCAAGCTTATTTTCAAATGCAGGTTTATTTTTTTGAACATACTGAAATTCACGACTATAAATATCCCATTGATAGGTAGCGAAAACCTCCCATGCAGTTTCATTTGCTAAATCATTTACGTTGACACTGTTCAGGTAATTACTTGCAAATTTTTCTGCATCTAAGCAAGCTTCTTCCAATAGTTCCAGATAATCAAGCATGAAGTCGACAGATCTATCCCCTTGATCATATCTATTCTCTAATGATGCTAATGTCTTGCTATCAGATAGCGCCTCATTAGCCAGGTCTAGAAATTGAGTAGCATCCATAGCACCGCATCCGCGATGAATTACTTTACCATCTCCATCAATAAATAATAGAGACGGAAATACGCTTACGGTATAATGTTCTGCAAGCTCTACCCCTGGATAATCCTCCATATCCATATGGACATTTATGAAGTTTGAATTGTAGTAATTGGAAACTTCTAAATCAGAGAATGTATACTCCTCCATCTCCTTACATGGCTCGCACCATTCTGCATAAGCATCAAGGAAGATTAACTTATTTTGTTGTTTAGCTTTTCTTAACGACTCTTCCCATGTGCCTTCCTCAAATGTTATTTGAGCAGTCAAGGAAATTGGGATGAGAAAGAATAAGAATATATATGCTTTCATTCTGAACTTTTATGAGATTTTGGACAAATATAGGTGTCTTCAAGGCACATTTAAACTAAAAAACGCACACCATATTGTGCGTCAGCGAACAATAATTCATTTAAAAAAAATATAAATGCTTGAAAATCAGATTTTTAAGATCTTGGCATACTTCTTATTAACTATATAGTCTACCAAAACCTCTTGACTAATGCTTAAGAACTATCTAACAACGATCTTTCGGCAGATTAAAAAGAACAAAATATTTTCTTTCATCAATATCTTCGGTCTCGCCTTAGGGATGGCAGCATGTCTCGTTATTGCCCAATATGTCAGCTTTCATAAATCATTCGACAAATTTCATTCTAATTCTGAAAGAACCTTCCGTATTGAAGGAGAGGCATATAAGAGTGGTGAATCATTGGGAAAAACTGCCTCAACTCCTGCAATGTTGGCATATACATTGAAAGAAACAGTGCCACAAGTACAAAGCATTGCCCGTTTTTATGATTATAACTATGCGAATAATACGATCATTTATAACTACAATGAGAAGCAGGTTAATTTTAAGCAAAGTCAAGTATATGTTACTGAAAGCGGACTTTTCGATATATTCGACCTTGAGTTTGTAGCCGGTGGAAGTCAGAAGTTCGATGAGCCACAAAAAGCTATTCTATCAGAAAGTGCTTCAGTTAAATACTTTGATGATCCTCAAAAAGCCATTGGTTCAAAGTTTACTTTAAGCGGAAATAATGGTACTCATGAGTATGAATTGGTTGGGGTTATAAAAGACGTTCCAGATAACTCTCATCTCAGTTTCGAACTGCTCCTCTCCTTTCCTTCTCTTGACAATTACTCTAAGGGAAGAAATAGCTGGACTCAAAACGGAATGATATCTTATGTGATGCTGGAAGAGCCCGGCCAAAAAGGTCAGGTTCTTGATGAAGTGAAAAACCTATATGATCAAAACATTAAGCAATCAATAGGCAAGAGTGGTTATTCAGTAGATTACTATTTTCAACCAATCACTGAAATCCATTTAGATCAAGAAAGTGCGGACATTTTTCGAGCAGGGCTTGATGGGAAAATCATCTTAATATTAAGTTTGATAGCCATTATCATTCTTGTAATCGCCTGGATTAATTATATGAATTTATCTCTTATTCGTACAATCGAGCGATTGAAGGAAATGGGGATCAGGAAATGCATGGGATCTTCGATGAAACAGATTACTCAGCTTTTTGTACTTGAGGCATTCATCATGAATGCAATTGCTTTTGGTTTCGCACTTCTTATCACTCAAATAGGAGAAAAATATCTACTCGAAATTACTGGCCTTCCTATATCAGCCTTGATGAATATGGAAATACTTCTATTGCTAGGAGGATTAATAGTGGTTGGGACTCTACTTATAGGGTTCTATCCTTATGCATTATTAAAGACTATTAATATGGTTAATGTCCTAGTAGGTCAAAGAGGCAAAGTAGGTGGGACTAAATTGCGAAAAGGGCTCGTATTTGTTCAGTTTGTAATCACCTTCATTCTTATAGCGGGGACAATTACCATTTACAATCAAATAAACTACATGCGGGATGCGGATCTTGGAATTGAGATAGAAAATATTCTAGTCATTCAGTCACCTCCAGGAGATGTTGGTTCCGAGCAACGAGAAGACGTAGATCGCTTCAGAACTCTGAAAACGGAGCTTCTTAAGCAAAGTGGTATTGCCGAAATTACTAATGCTGGGGAAATCCCAGGAGAGCAGGTGGGATGGGGTACAAGCATCTACCTAAAAAATGAATCCAGAGCAAATTCAGTTCAGACTGGTTTGATTTCTATGGACACAGACTTTCCATCATTTTTTGGAATTGATGTAATTGCTGGTAGAGCATTGAGGGAAGGTGATGATCCATGGACTAAACAAGATGTGGTTATCAATCAAAAGCTGGCAGAACAATTAGGATTTGACACACCTGATGATGCTTTGGGTGCTGAGTTATCAGGGTTCTTTGCACCTCTTACCGTAAGAGGCGTTTTAGAGAATCATCACCACACATCTTTACATGACGATTATCAACCGCTAGCTTATATATTGAGCTCCTGGACAGAATATTACTTCATAAAAATGAAGCTGGATGACACAAAGGGGGCTTCTAGAAGTAATCAGCTTGCTGACTTAGTAAGCTCCGTTAAAGGTGAGTGGAACAATGTATTTACTGATTATCAGATGAACTACTTTTTCTTAGATAGCGCCTTCGATGAGCAATACACAGAAGACGTCCGCTTCGGAAAGATTTTTAGTGGATTCTCTTCACTTGCAATCTTGATTGCTTGTTTAGGTTTGTTTGGATTAACATCATTCACCATCCAACAACGAACAAAAGAGATTGGGATTAGAAAAGCGCTAGGAGCTTCAGCTAAGCATCTGGTGCTTCTCTTATCAAAAGAATATCTGATTTTAACTGGAATAGCATGCATATTAAGTGTCCCTGTTGCCTATTTAATCATGAACAAATGGTTAGAAAGCTACACGTTCAGAATTGATCTTGGTTGGTGGTTCTTCGTAATACCGGTAGTCTTTGTAATAGGAATGGCAATTCTAAGTATCATGTCTAAGATCTTAAGTACTATTAAGACTAATCCCATTGATTCTTTGAGAGATGAATAGCATATTATAATGCTCTTTGTGAATGGTAAAACGTCTTTCTGATAGTTTAAGGTTTTATTATAGATCGTTTTGGTAGAATGAAGAAACGCCCGATCACCTACTCTACTATAGAACCCCGCTAGATGCGGGGTTTTGTTTTATCTACCTTTGAGCTTTGTAGTTTAGGAATTAGAAAAACTGTATGTCTAAAAAGAATGTATTCGGTCAAAAAATATGGCTTAAGAAGAAGATTTTTAGAGTAGTTGGCAGCTTTGTTAGGTCGCGACTTTTGAATCCAAATAACGTCGTTATTTCAGGAGCTGAAGTGCTTCCGAATCTGCAAGCACATGGAGTTCTATTTATTTCAAATCATCAGACTATTTTCACAGATGTAATTGCTATGTACAATGCCATGTTTGCTGCTTTAAATGGACAAGTAAACTCTATAGCAGATGGAAGTTATTTGAAAAATCCTAAAGTGAATGTGTACTATGTAGCTGCCCGTGAGACTATGGAAAAAGGACTGTTCCCTAAGATTCTAGCATATGCTGGTGCTGTAAGTGTAGACAGAACCTGGAGACAAGGAGATGATATGATCAAGCGAGAGGTTAATCCAGATGACACAAAATCCATTGGTATGGCCATAGCAGATGGTTGGGTTGTCACCTTCCCTCAGGGTACAACACGTGATGGTGCGCCTGTAAGAAAAGGTACTGCGCATATCATTAAACAATATAAGCCTGTGGTTGTACCAGTACGCGTTGATGGTTTTAGAAAAGCTTTTGATAAAACTGGATTAAAAAGGCTACAAAAAGGTGTAGATCTATCATTGAAATTCAGTCAGCCTTTGGATATTGACTATGAAAAAGATACTGTGGACGATTTGGTAAACAAGATGAGCTTGGCGCTTGACATAAAAAGCCCTTGATCTATGTGTAACCAAGGGCTTTAAGTGTTTTAAGAAAATTGAAGCTACTCCTATCTATTCATATCTCATTATTTCAGAAGGATTACTTGCTGCTGTTTTATACGTTTTAGCACCTATGGTTATAAAGGCTACTACTGCTGTTATTGCACCTCCAAGTAAAAAAATTGGCCAACTATTTAATAACTCTATTCTATAGGCAAAACCATCAAGCCATCCTGATACAAAGTACCACGAAAACGGAATTGCCATTAAAGATGATATAAGCACTAGGACTAAAAATTCGTTCGATATCAAATAGATTACTTGCTTGACAGAAGCGCCCAATACTTTTCGAATGCTTAATTCTTTCTGTCTTTGCTGGGCAGAGAAGGAAGCCAAACCAAATATTCCCATACATGCCAAGAAAATGGAGAGAATGGCAAAACCTGTAAAAATTCTTGCCTGTTTTGCTTCTTCCTCATACTGTTGCGCAATAGAATCATCTAAAAATCGACTACTCATTGGAAAATTTGGTGAAATTCGCTTATAGATATCTTCTACTTCTTTCACCGATTCACTCAGATTATTGGCATCAATTTTTGCTGCAAAAATCCTTGCATCATCATCTCCTGATATAATTACAAGTGGTTCAATTTCAGTTTTGAGGCCTTTAAAATGATAATCCTTAAAGACTCCAATTATCCTATGATCCAAATTCCAAAAAGAACCTCTCACCTTTTTACCAATAATATCTTCTGCTGAAAGGCCTGTTGATTTAACAGCACTTTCGTTGATCATCATTACCGATTCATTGTCAGAAGAAATATTTGAATCAAAAGCTCTACCTGCCACTAACGAGATATCAAAAGTCTTTAAGTATTCTGTATCCGCGAAAATAGTGTTTAAGTGAACCGGCTCTTCAATTCCATCTATCTCGATAGGTGCGTTATCATGAAACCCTCCAGGCTCTCCTGAAGCGGAAGTAACACTTTTGACAAAACGGCTGGATTTTAAAAGATCTTTAAAAGTTTCATGGTTTTCGCCAATTGGAGCATTGTTGCTTTCTATAATCAACACCGCTTCCTTATCAAAACCAAGGTCTCTATTTTGAACAAAACTTAATTGCATGTAAATCAAAGACGTTGCAATTATTAGAAATATTGACATAGAGAATTGGAGAATGACCAAGCCCTTTCTAACTATGATATTCTTACCCAAAGCTGGTTTTCCTGTTTTTAATACTTTCAAAGGATGAAATGATGAAAGTAAAAGCGCAGGATATAGTCCAGAGGCAATAACGATAACAATAAAAAGGCTTGAAAAGAAAACAATAACAAGCGGGTCTTGCCAGTTAAATATGACATTAAGATCGAAGAATTGATTAAAGCTCCCTTTTAACAATTCACTTAACAATATGGAGGCCAATACAGAAATGAGTAAAATTACAAGTGACTCTCCGAGAAACTGAGCTATTAATCTTCCTTGATCTACTCCTAAAACTTTTCGTACTCCCACTTCTTTTGCACGCTTATATGATTGTGCGATAGAAAGGTTTATGTAGTTGAAACATGCAATAAACAGAATAGCTAAGGCGATACTGCCAAGTGTTATTACATTGACTGTACTTCCATGCTTAATGTCTGGAAATTCAAATCTGATCTCATTAAAATAAAGATCACCAAGCGACTCCAACTTTATTCCCCATTGCGTCCCAAGTCTTTTAAAATCTTCGCCCATATATTTATTCATAAAGTCTGGAAACTGAGATTCCAGGTAGTCTGCTTCTGCAGGAGTATTCACTTTTATGTATGTGCAGAGTCCATGATTGAACCAGCGACCAAACCACTCGAATGAATCGAACAGATCAATCGAGAATACCATATCAAATCGTAGGTGAGATTTAGTGGGGAAATCATCAAATACTCCACTAACCGTATATTTATAGTCACCTGCATCGATATCCAATATCTTTCCAATAGGGTCTTCATCTCCAAAATATTTCTCTGCAATCTTCTGGCTTATCACCACATCATTTGCTCCAGAAAGCACGGTAGCAGGATTTCCTTTTTTTAGTGGATATGAGAAAAAGGTAAAGAAATTGGCATCTGCAAACACAATGTCTTCCTCGTAAAAACTCTTGTCTTCAAATGTGACCAATCCACGTTCGAAAAGCACTCGATTTGTAGATTGAACTGTCTCCGGGAAATCATTGGCTAATGCTCCAGCATATGGTCCTGAAGTGGGCGATACTGGGTAAACATCTCCTGTATTGTTTGAAGCCATTCGGACTACACGATATATCTGATCTTTGTCTATGTGAAAAGAGTCAGTATTCAGTTCATTCTCTATATAGAAATACAGGAATATGACTGACGTAAGCCCTACAACAAAGCCTAATAAGCTTATGATAGTTGTAGAGCGATGATTCATTAAGTTACGTATTGCAATTTTCGGGTTGAAATTAAACATAGGTCCTTTGTTTTTGAGTTTGAATAATTGAAGAAATGAGGGTCGCATGTAATGAAGTACCTGATACCAGTATCTCACAAAAAAGAATGATTTTTTCTCAGTCCTTAGTAGCAGGTAGTATTCTTCAAGGTTGCCTTGAATTTCCTCTACTAAATCATTCTTGCAAAGCCATTTGACTAGCTTCAGTGAAAAAGTAAGGGTAGCGTCAATTGGCATAGACAACCTTCAGTGCAAATTCCGGAACATTGTTCCACATACTGTTGCGCGTCTCCTTGACTTCAGTAAGTGCAGTTTTACCAGCGGCTGTGAGTTCGTAGATTCTCTTCTTCCTACCTCCTCTTTCAGCGGTAGCACCTCCTAAACTTGACTTGAGCAAGTCCTTACTCTCAAGTCTACTTAGTGTAATGTGAATTGCTCCCATCGCTGATTTTCGATTTGCTTGATTTACAAGCTCCTCTTTGATTTTTAGGATATAAGCTTCTTCTTGAAGTATAAGTACTGTAAGAAGTAACAATTCTTCGAATTCACCTATTGCGTTCTTTCCCATTCCATTATTAGTTTCTATTTTGTAAATTTCTATACGAGACTAACATTTAATTAGTTTCGATAATGTAGAAAGAAATAAGTAATTGTTGCGGATATGATCGAATTTGTCTCCTTCAACTTATTGACTGTTAGGTTGAAATAGAATTTCTTGTAATAAATCAACAGAAAGAACCACCAACTGTATATACATTTTACAAATCAATGAAAAAAGATAAGAGTACATCGTTGGTCATAATTGGAATTATGTTTTCAACACTCGGATTAACAATCTTCAATGAAAATCAAATCCTACAATACATTTCCTTAGGCTTGGGGGTTCTAATTGGCATTTATGCAGCTTTTAAGTCTGATAGGGATCGAAAAGAGTCCGCAAAAAATAAATAAGTCTTAGTTTTTCTCTCCTTTAAAAAAATTAAACCCCGACCATGGCCGGGGTTCATTCTTGGCAGAATACCGGATCATGTCCGGCACATGTATGACTAACACCTACGTTAACCATGTCTTTAGGACAGATAACCGTCATTGCGAACGAAGTGAAGCTATCTCAATATTAAGATCGCTTCGTATTCACTCGCGATGACGTAGATTATCAATCCACGTTATCATGCAAGAATTTATTATTTCCGAGAATCTGATTCTCCTCGTTCAAGTTGAATTTTGAAATATTTCGCTCAGATGAATGAGGTACATTCTGAAGTTTTACTTTCTTGCGCTCATATGCGGGCACGTCTAAACGCTCCTTAAACTCTTCTGTTGCCATTTCAAACTTCTTGTCATCAAACATAGCCTCTCGCTCTGCACGTTCTTGTGCGAGTCGAACTTGCTTAGAGTCAGGAGATGCTGTAAAAGCATCATTGATACTTACCTCTTCCTCATCAATTTCTTCCTCTCCTTCAAAGCTATTCGTGAAGTCAAATTCAAAAGCAGGCTGTTCCACTCTTTGTTTTTCTCCACTTTGGTCTTCTTCCTCAACTTCTCTTTTTATTTCATCTTTCAATGAACTGAATTCATAAGTCCAATCTTCTACTTCATCCTTGTCACTTTCGTTTTCAATCTCGAACATGAAATCCGAAGTAGTGTCTTGTTTTTGTGTTTCACTGATCTCTTTTTGAGAGTTTAAGTCAAATCGTCTTGCTTCCTCTTCTTTAGAGATATACTCCCCATCCTCATCTACTTTGCCAAAACCAGTAGCAATTACAGTTACCCTAATGTTTTCACCCAGTGTGCTATCTACACCGTGACCGAAGATCACTTCTGCATTATCTCCCGCATATTCTTGAATGTAATCGGTAATGTCTGTCAGTTCATCCATTTGAAGTTCAGCCTCTTCACCAGAGATGATCGAAAGCAAGATTTTCTCTGCCCCAAAAATGTCATGTTGATTCAACAATGGAGAGTTCAATGCTTCTTCTGCTGCTCTACGCGCTCGGTTGTCTCCTATAGTTTTTGCTGATCCCATCACGGCAGGTCCTGCACCTTTCATCACTGTCTTTACGTCTTCAAAATCCACATTCACATATCCCGGAACAGTGATAATCTCTGCAATACCTTTAGCAGCAGTTGTCAATACATTATCTGCCTGCGCGAAAGCATCACTTATGGAAAGGTTACCATAGATTTCACGAAGTTTATCATTCATGATTACTAGTACGGTATCGCAATACTTTTTCAATTCTTTGATACCTTCTTCAGCAGCTTTCATTTTTTTCTTGCCTTCAAAAGCAAATGGTGCTGTTACGATTCCTACCGTAAGGATATCTAACTCGCTAGCTACTTGCGCAATTACTGGAGCGGCACCAGTACCGGTACCACCACCCATTCCTGCAGTAATGAAAACCATTTTAGTGTCTTGCGAGAGTAGGTCCCGAATTTCTTCTTTGCTTTCAATTGCGGCATTTCTGCCTCTTTCAGGATTTGCTCCAGCTCCCAACCCACTTGTCAGGTTATTACCCACCTGAAGCTTGTTTGGTACTGCACTACTTTCTAGTGCTTGATGATCTGTATTACAGACCACAAATTCTACGTCCCGGATCCCCAGGCTGTACATGTGATTAACAGCATTGCTGCCACCACCGCCAACACCTACCACCTTGATGATGGACTTGTGATGAGACGGTAAGTCGAATTGATACATATTTTCTGCCATAATTATTAAGTTTTGAGTTATGAGTTACGAGTTATGAGCCATCTCGTGGCTCGCAACCAATTACTCTTCACTAACTAATTTTATCATCAAAATCATCGATTAAAAGACCTTTCGTTTTCTCCAGAATATTGGAAAAGAACTTATTGCCTTGTTTCATCTTTTTCTTTCCTTCTCCTTTAAAAGAGGGAACCTCGGAATACCTTGCTTCTCTAATATCCAATGCTTTAAATCCTGAAAGCACCAGACCAACAGTAGTCGCAAACATTGGGCTTTTAGCTGCATCCACTTTGCTTCTACCCAGATGTTCATTTGGATATCCAATTCGCGTGTCTAAGCCAGTCATATATTCAAACAATTGGCTCAAGTTTGTCAATTGAGAGCCTCCTCCTGTCACCACAATACCTGCCGCAAGTTTTTTATTGTAACCTGAACTAATAATCTCTGTATGAGCGAGTTCAATGATTTCTTCCATTCTAGCTTCAATGATGTGCGCAAGGTTTTTAATAGAAATCTCTTTTGGAGGTCTATTCCTCAAACCTGGAATAGATACGATCTCATTCGGGCTTGCTTCTTCAGATATCGCTTTACCAAATTTTGTTTTCAGAAGTTCTGCCTGATGTTCCATCACCATACAGCCTTGCTTGATATCCGATGTGATAATATTACCCCCAAAAGGGATCACAGCTGTGTGACGAATAATGTTGTCATAAAACACGGCGACATCCGTCGTTCCACCACCAATATCAACCAGGCAAACACCGGCTTCTTTTTCTTCATCACTTAAAACAGATAAGCTGGACGCGAGTGGTTCCAAAATGAGATTCTCAATCTGGAGCCCAGCTTTTCTCACACACTTGTTTATGTTGTTGATTGCGTTAGTCTGTGCTGTAATGATGTGGAAGTCTGCTTCTAATTTCACCCCAGTCATTCCAACCGGATCCATGATGCCATCTTCATAATCTACTATGTAGTCCTGAGGCATCACATGGATAATTTCACTACCTGGAGGTGTTACAATTCTGTGCATATCACTATTCAGGCGACTTAAGTCTTCAATAGTAATCTCCCCTTCTGAATCTTCACGAGTGATCCCACCATGATGTACCGCGCTCTTAATATGCTGCCCTGCAATACCTACATTGACCACTTTCACATCTATTCCTGACTGCTCACTTGCTTCTGCAATTGCTTTCTCAATAGCTCTTACAGTTTTGTCAATGTTGGTTACAATTCCACGAATCACACCATCAGATACTGCCTTGCCCATGCCTAGTATCTCCAGCTTTCCGTATTCATTCTTCTTACCAACAATGGCACAGATCTTTGTCGTGCCTATGTCTAATCCAACGATGATTTTATCTTCCATAATATCTATAATTTCTTGGTGATTACTACTCGCAAATAATTTGATTTTCAAACTTCAAATTGACCCTACTATAGCTGTTCCAGCCCTTCTTGGGTAATATTTCTTTATAGAAAGTCATCAGTTTTGAAAATTTACTTTCAAAGTCTTCTGGCCTTCCAAATTCTATAATCTGTTTTGTTACTTGTGGAAACATGTCTACTTCTCCATCTTTCTTTACAACAATATGAGCTATCTGAGCTTTCCAAAAATCGTCAGCTTCAATAAATGTAAGTAGATCAAAAACCTGCATTCCGTATTTAGACTCATTCAGATTTTCCTCCCATACAAAGTCAAATTCCGTTTCCACTAACGGTACCCTAGCCGTATGTTTAGCATTTACTGGGAGAACACGGCCTTCAGAATCTATGTAGCGATCATTTTTTCCGTCTACAAAAAGTCTGGCTATCGGTTTACTCTGCTTGACCTTGACCTGAAGATTTCCCTTTAGATCTCTATATACCTGAGCATCTCTTACAAAAGGATTGGTTTCAACGCGTTCTTCTAAAATTTTTGGATCTAAATCTCCCATCTCTACTCCTATCACATAATCCGCACTCTTGTCAGTCATCAAGTCCACTACTTCCAGCTGATCAGTGAAGAAATTCCCCTCCTGCTCAAGTATTTCAACTTTAACTCCTTCTACAGGACGGCCATTATTTTTTATGCTCACAAATGTGATTAGGGAAAGCAAAAGCAATCCGCTGAACGAGTAGATCAATATGTTTTGCTTCTCTTGCTTACTCATCTTCTTCAGATTTTGAGTTGAACTTGTTTCTCATATAGTCAGCAACTTTTGGAACTTCACGATCAATATCACCAGCACCAATGGTTACCACAATATCAAGGTTATGGTTATCTAGTTCCATGAGCAGGTAATCTTTTGGAACCATCACCTTCTTTTCATTCTCCATCAAATCAAAAATTGATTTTGAAGTAACTCCAGGAATCGGTTCTTCGCGTGCAGGATAAATATCCAATAGGATTACTTCATCTGCTTTATCTAAAGCTTCTGCAAATCCTTTCTTGAAATCATCGGTTCTGGAATATAGATGCGGTTGAAAAATAGCCGTGATCTTACGCTTGCCTGCCAGTGATCTTACAGATTTTAAAAAAGCCTCAATTTCTTGCGGGTGATGAGCATAATCATCAATCAATGTTGTGTGAGGACTTCTGAAGATGTATTCAAAACGTCGCTTAACGCCAGCATAAGTCTTCATTCTTTTCCTGATCTCCTTCCCTTCCATTCCCAAATCCAAGGCAACCGTTATGGCCGCCAAAGCATTTTCTACGTTGTGATATCCAGGAACCTCGAGATGTACATCTGCGATTTTCTCCATTCCGTATCTGTAAGTAAATACGAATGCTCCATTTACAATTCGAAGCGCATCAGCTACAACATCGCCATTCTTGATAGCGTACGATACATATTTATTTCCAGGGTTGATTTTGAACCCAGCATCGGAATACATCAATACTTTACCTTCTTTTGGTGTCTTTTTCACAAACTCCTCATATGTGTCAAGCATTGTGGTTTCATCTCCATAGATATCCAAGTGGTCTGGATCTAAGGAAGTGATAATCGTGTAGTTAGGATTCAATTGCATGAATGAGCGATCGTATTCATCTGCTTCTACGACGATAGGTGCGTCTCGATCTCCAATAATCAGGTTTGTACCTGTATTGGTCATAATTCCACCAACAAAAGCTGAGCAACCCTTCCGAGAAGCGCTAAGCAAATGGGCAATCATTGAGGTTGTTGTGGTTTTTCCGTGCGTACCGGCTACAGCTATCGTAAAATGATTTTTAGTAATCATCCCCAAAACTTCTGAGCGTTTCATAACGGTAAACCCACCGTCAAGGAAATAGTTAAGTTCTAAGTGATTTTCTGAAACTGCGGGTGTAAAAACGACTAATGTCCCCTTTTTCTTTAGAAATGTATCTGGAATAAGATCTAATTGATCTTCATAGTGAACTTCAATACCTTCTTCTATAAGTTTTTTTGTAAGACTTGACTCTGTCTTATCATAGCCAGCAACCAACGCTCCATTTGCATGAAACCATCGAGCTAATGCACTCATACCGATACCTCCTATACCGATGAAAAAGACGTTATTTACTTCTTTTAGTGTCATGCAATTAAACTTATTACCTCATTTGCAATATCAGTAGCCGCATTTTCATGCGCCATGGCTTTTATATTCTCAGACAATTTTTCTTTCCTGTTTTTATCATTCAGTAGGCTGATTGCTTCATCAATAAGCGTTTCCACAGCCTCTGTATCTTTCACCATTTCAGCAGCATTGTTTTCCACCAGAGCCATTGCATTGATGGTTTGATGGTCTTCAGCTACGTTTGGAGATGGCACTAATATGGCAGGCTTTCCGGTGAGCATTAATTCGGCAATAGAAAGTGCTCCGGCTCTTGAAACAACTACATCCGCACAAGCGTACGCAAAATCCATTTGGAAAATGAAGTCTTTCAAAATCATCTTTCCATCATATGTATTTGAGCGTTCAAGCATTTCTTCATGATAAAATCCTCCGCACTGCCAAATCAATTGGATACCTTCTTTTTTTAGTTTTTCGAGACCTGCCAATAAGCTTTCATTGAGCGTTCTGGCTCCCAAACTCCCACCTATTACAAGAAGTGTCGGTTTGCTACTGTCCAGCTCAAAATGTTTATATGCTTCAGTGATTCTATTTGGATTAAGCTTAATTGTTTTTCGAACTGGATTACCTGTGACTACTAGTTTGTCAGCTGGAAAATATTTTTCCATCCCTTCATGAGCTACACATATTTTTTTCACTTTTTTAGCTAGCCACTTATTGGTTAAGCCAGCATACGAATTTTGTTCTTGAATGAGTGTTGGAATTCCCTTTCTGGTTGCTGCATAAAGCAAAGGACCACTTGCATAGCCACCTACACCGACTACTACATCGGGCTTAAATTTTTTCAATAAAACGTATGAGCGCATAATGCTTGAGCATAGCTTGAATGGGAACATGAGATTCCCTGCCGTAACCTTTCGTTGGATTCCACTAATCCAAAGTCCTTCGATTTCAAAACCCGCAGCAGGAACTTTGTCCATCTCCATCTTTCCTTTTGCTCCTACAAAAAGAATCTCTACATGCTGAAGCATTTCTTTCAATGCCTGTGCTATAGAAATAGCTGGATAGATGTGGCCTCCTGTGCCTCCTCCACTAATCATAATGCGATATGTTCGTTCCTTTTCGATTATGCAGCTTCTTTATATTGATTTCCAATGGTCCCTCCAAGGTTACCTCGCTCACCACGACTCACGCTAAGAATAATACCCAATGCAATTCCTGCGAATAGCTGGGATGTACCTCCCATGCTTATGAATGGAAGTGTCAATCCTGTAACAGGACCTAAACCCACGGCAACCCCCATGTTGACTAGCGCTTGCATGACAAGCGCAAAACTCAGTCCCGCTGAAAGTAGCCCTCCGTATGCACGATCATTATCTTCTGCCGCTTTCATTCCCCTGTAAAGCAATGCGAGGTATAAAAACAGAATAACGATTCCACCGATGAGCCCATACTCTTCGAGAACAATTGCATAAATGAAATCTGAATACGGATGTGGAAGAAAATTTCTTTGATCACTTTGTCCAGGTCCTTTTCCAATTACTCCCCCTGAAGCAATTGCTATATATGCTTGCTTAGCTTGATATGGTGTATCATCATTTATAAAATCTTCGACTCTGGACATAGCCGTGCCTCCTCTCTGGCCAACCATAAAGGCGACTGATCCAAATGCTGAACATATTAAGACAAGCATTGCCAGGTACTTAACTGGAACCCTGCCAATGAATAGCACAAGCATGCATGTCAAGAATAAGAGAATAGCGGAAGAGAAGTTTGTCAATGCGATTAATCCGCAAATTAATCCGATCCAAAAAAGCATAGGAACTATGGCTTTCTGGAAGTCATCAATTGATTTCTGTCGCTTTGAAAGCATACTGGCCAACGTGACAAGTAATGCTAATTTGGCTAAATCAGATGGTTGGAATGCTTGATTGATAACAGGGATTGTTAACCATCTTGAAGCTTCATTGATGTTCGTCCCAAATACCCAGGTGAATAACAAAAGAGGCACACATAGCCATAGAACAAGCTTCGAAACTTTTGAATAATAGCGATAATCTAACCGATGTGCTAGCCAAATTGCCACTAGGCTGACTAATACTAAAACTGAATGTTTTATCAGGTAATACTCCGTATTGCCACCCATCATTTTATATGCCAGACTGCCGGTAGCACTATAGACCACCATGATGCTGAATAATGAAAAAATGAGAACGATGAACCAAATCACCGGGTCTCCTTTCAGGTTTCGATATGCCCAATTTTTTACGCTGTTCATGATACGAGTTGTTTTAGATTCAACATCCTCTTGCAATCTTCTTGAGATACAATCCTCCCCCTAGCCCCCTCCAAAGGGGGAAATCGTTTTATTTCGGATGGGGCGGTATTCATTCTCATTACACTTCTTTCGCTTTTAGTTTCTTACTCAACTTGGTTACTTCACGTTTGAATTTGTCTCCTCTGTCTTCGTAGTTTGAGAATAAATCGAAGCTGGCACATGCTGGTGATAGCAACACCACGTCTCCTTCTTCTGCTAATTGATACGCTTGTTGAATTGCTTTTTTTGCACTATCAACTTCAATAATCTTATCCAGTTTAGAATCAAAATATTCAGTTAATGCATGGTTGTCTTTACCCATACAGATCAGCGCTTTGACCTTCTTTTTGACAAGTTTTTCTATCTGTCCGTAATCATTTCCTTTATCTATACCACCGGCAATCCAAATGATATTTCCTTTAACACCATCTAAGGCGTAATACACTGAATCCACATTAGTAGCCTTGGAATCGTTAATGTATGCCACTCCATTAATTTCTTTCACAAACTCCAATCTATGTGGCGCGTTTTTGAAATTCTTCAACCCTTTCAGCACTTTCTCAATCGGAACTTCCATGCAGAGCGCACTCAAAACAGCTGCCATGCTATTCACCATGTTGTGCTTCCCTATAAGAGAAATTTCGGAAAGTGGAATTTGGTATTTTTTAAAATCTTCTTTGAACTGGTAATTGAAGATTAGGTGTTCGTCTTTTAAGTAAGCATTCAACTTATTATTGTTAGAAGCAGTCATAGCAAACATGCTTGCCTCCACTTTCCTCTTGTTAATCTCTTCAGTAACAGGTTCTGAATCTGCACAGTAGATAAATGCTTGTTCGTTGGTCAGGTTTTCAATAATGCGAAACTTAGATGTCACATATCGATTGAAATTATACTCATATCGATCAAGATGATCAGGGGTAATGTTTAGCAACACGGCAACATCTGGTCGGAAATTAGTAATTCCATCTAGTTGAAAACTACTTACTTCTACTACATAGTAATGATATCCACCTTCGGCTACCAATCCGGCTAGGCTCTTTCCGATATTACCTCCTAAGGCAACTTTATATCCAGCTGTTTTTAACAGATGATAGGTCAGTAATGATGTGGTTGTTTTTCCATTGGTCCCTGTAATAGCGACCACTTTTGCTTTGTCTATAAACCTATAGGCAAACTCCACTTCGGAAATGACAAGGATTTCCTTATGTAAGAGAGTTTGAATCAAAGGAACCGAATCAGGGATGCCTGGGCTTTTGACCACTAGCGACGCATTTGTAATCAGCTCTTCCGAATGTCCGTTTTCTTCAAATTGTATATCCTGACTTTTCAGTGACCTTCTTCGGTCAGGTGCAATACCCCCTCCGTCAGACAGGAATACATCATAGCCCTTCTGCTGAGCAAGCATAGCAGCACCTATACCGCTCTCACCTCCGCCTAATATGACTATGCGTTCGTTCATTAGTCTTCTTTTTTAACTTTTTTGTCAATGATATGATCGAAACATTTAGAGTAGATAGAAACCAACTCATACCCATCTTTCAAGAAATCATTGATCAAACTAATCTTCTGCTTCTTATTTGCCATCTCTAGTTGATCCAGAATGAACAGCACTTCGTCTGTTTCATCTTCCAACTGGCTCATGATTTGATTGAACTTTATTTCTGATGATGCAGAAACAAGTTTCAGAAAACGTTCGTCAATTTTTCTTGCACTTCTAATCAACATAGAAGTAGCTTGAACTAGAGTTCCAGAAGGAATCAGTTCAGAAAGCTGTACTGCACTTTTCTGAAATTTTTCGTTTAATTCGTGAATTTGTGTTACTGTCATTACCTGATTTTTAGGGTTGCTAGTGTGAAAATGGCTAAGAGTATTCCTACGGTCCAGAAGCGAGCCACAATTTTTGCTTCATGGATTCCTTTCTTTTGATAGTGATGATGAAGAGGAGACATCAAGAATACTCTTCTACCTTCACCGTATTTCTTTTTGGTGTATTTGAAGTATGCCACCTGTATGATGACTGATAGATTTTCAATAACGAAGATTCCGCATAAAACAGGAATCAAAAATTCTTTTCGAATGACGAAAGCTAATACTGCGATGATACCACCCAGTGACAGACTGCCCGTATCTCCCATAAATACCTGTGCAGGGTAGGCATTATACCAAAGAAAGCCGATGCAAGCGCCCACAAATGCGGTACAAAAGATCACCATTTCCGCCGAGTTTGGAATGAACATGATGTTGAGATAGTCAGCAAAGATGGCGTTACCAGATAAGTATGCTAAAACTGCTAGCGTGAGACCTATAATTGCACATGTTCCTGCTGCTAACCCATCTAAACCATCAGTAATGTTTGCACCATTCGATACAGCAGTAACAATGAAGATCACTACAAATATGTATAAAACCCATGCGTAATCAGCTAGAAAGTCAGGTAGCAGCCAATCATATTGAAATTCATTGTTGGCTACAAATGGTATGGTGGTAAGCAGTGAATTTTCATCTTTGAAAGCCTCTCCTGAGAAGTCTCTCACGACGATATCATCATGAAATACCATCACCAGGCCTACTAACAATCCAAGTCCGATCTGTCCTATTACTTTGAATTTTCCTCTTAGCCCTTCTTTGTTCTTCTTTTTTACTTTCAAATAGTCATCCAAGAAACCGATTACTCCCATCCAAAGTGCTGAGATAATCAACAATAAAATATAGATATTACTGAGATCTGCAAGCAGTAAGGTTGGAATGACAATTCCAGAAATGATGATAATTCCGCCCATGGTTGGCGTTCCCTTTTTCTCCATTTGTCCATCCAGACCCAAGTCACGAATGGATTCGCCTAGCTGATATCTATGGAGCATATTGATCAATTTCTTACCAAAGGTGATCGTGATTAATAGCGATAGTAATGCCGCCATTCCTGCTCGAAATGAGATATACTGAAACAGTCCCGCTCCCGGGAAGTCTATTTGATTCAGATATTCAAACAAGTAATTCAGCATAATTTTTAGATTCTAGTCATAAGTTTTGAGTTTCTAGAATACATCCCCCAGCTCACCCACATATCCTCCCGCCCCCCTTCAAAGGGGGAATTTTTCATAACGATATCTTTAAATTCTTTCATCAGTTCAATAATTCTCCTAATACCTCCCGATCATCAAAATGATGACGTTCTCCATTTATTTCTTGATAAGTCTCATGCCCTTTACCCGCAACAAGAATGATATCCTTGTCTTTGACCAGATTACAGGCTGTTCTGATAGCTTCCTTTCTATCTTCAATCACCATCACATTTCGTTCTTTAGATTTCGGAATTCCCATTTTCATATCCTCCAGAATCTGTTTTGGATCTTCGCTACGAGGATTATCAGAAGTCAAGATGATTTTATCACTTAGGAGTGCTGCTATTTCGGCCATTTTAGGACGCTTGGTCTTATCTCTATCTCCGCCACACCCAATGACGGTCACCAGTGTTTCATTTTTGGTACGCAAATCATCTATGGTCTTCAACACATTTTCCAAAGCATCTGGCGTATGCGCATAATCCACAATCGCCATCACATTTGACTTGTTATCTATTTTCTCAAATCGCCCACTTGCACCTGAAGTCGTAGAAAGTCCGCTTAAAACGTCTTCCTTTTCTTCGTCTAACAAGATTGCGATTGAGTATACAGTCAGTAAATTGTAGGCGTTGAATTCCCCTATTAACCTGAACCAAACATCGGTACCATCAAAGTTTAGCTCCAGGCCTTGAAGTGTATTATGAATGATGCGAACTTTGAAATCAGCCATTGATCTGATTCCGAAGCGGAACTTATCAGCTTTGGTATTCTGTAGCATCACACTTCCACGTTTATCATCTGTATTGACCAAGGCAAATGATTCTGACGAGAGTCCATCAAACAAAAGCTTCTTCGCAGCTATATACTCATCGAAGGTTTTGTGATAGTCCAGGTGATCATGAGAGATGTTGGTAAATACTCCTCCCGTAAAATGTATTCCAGCTACTCTATGCTGAACAAGGGCATGTGAGCTTACTTCCATGAAGCAATGGGTACAACCACTCTCAACCATATTGGATAAGAGCGAATTGAGTTGCACTGCATCTGGTGTCGTAAAGCTGGTATTTAAGATCTCGTGATTAATCTTGTTTTCCACAGTAGAAAGCAAGCCCACAGTATAGCCCAGGTTTTGGAAAAGCTCGAAAAGGAGTG
The DNA here is from genome assembly GCA_039984955.1 of Marinobacter alexandrii. Lineage (NCBI taxonomy): Bacteria > Pseudomonadati > Pseudomonadota > Gammaproteobacteria > Pseudomonadales > Marinobacteraceae > Marinobacter > Marinobacter alexandrii. The sequence goes on along the minus strand of JBDWTN010000008.1, from coordinate 55,454 downwards.
TTGCACAAGTGGTCTTACCATTCGTTCCTGTAATACCTACAAGCTTAATTTTTTCAGATGGTCTATCGTAGAAGTTAGAGGCGATGATACCCAGTGCTTTCGAAGAATTATCCACCTCTACATACGTGATCGATTCGTTTCTTTTCTTCGGGGTTGACTCGCAAACAATAACCTTCGCACCACTTTCTACAGCTATCTCAATGTAATCGTGTCCATCAACAGTCAATCCTTTTACTGCGACAAACAGGAATCCTTGTTCTACTTTTCGAGAATCGAAAGCCACGCCAGAAACTCCCTCTTCTCTATTTCCTATAAGAGACTTGAGTGACACCCCAAACAATATGTCTTTTAGTGTTTGCATTAGCTCATTTGAAGTTTAATGGTTGAACCTTTTGCAATCTTTCCGCCGGGGGTCATTGACTGAGTCGATACCCTTCCTCTTCCATCCACTTCTACATCAAGTCCCAGATTTTCTAGCACATAGATGGCATCACGGAGTGTCATTCCTCTAACATCTGGTACTACTTCATACTTGACTGAATTTTCTTTCCAATACACAGCATCATTAATCACTCTTGTTTTTACCCACTCCGACTCTGTTTTTGCATGGTTGGAGATACCGAGCTCATTGCAGATCATCGTCAATTCATCACGCTTTCCAGCCTTGATGTATGGAAAAACTCCTGTTACAAAAGTCCGTTCCTGTGTACCAATTTCATGCATATCTAATTCGAGTGAATAGATTTTGTCAGCGATTTCCTTAAATACTGGAGCTGACACATCACTACCATAAATTTGAAAGCCTTTCGGGTTATCAATTACTACGATGCAACTATATCGTGGAGCTTCAGCAGGGAAATATCCAGCAAATGAGGTATAGTATTCTTTCACATATCTACCATTCTTTACCTTTTTAGCTGTTCCGGTTTTACCAGCAATTTTATAGTGACTGTAGTTGATGTTTTTCGCAGTTCCACGTTCAACTACACCTTCCATCATCAGCTTCAATTTTCTCAATGTCTCTTTTGAAGCAATTCGATCATTGATCACTTCTGTTTCGAATTCCTCTACCGTACGATCGGCCTTCATCACCCCTTTCACAATCATTGGCTTTACCATTTTTCCATTATTGGCAACAGCATTGTACAAAGCGAGCATCTGAAGAGGCGTCATTTTCAACTCATAACCATGGGACATCCATGGTAGGCTTACCCCGCTCCATGTGCTATCTGAAGAGTCTTTAATGTAAGGCTTACCCTCTCCAACCATTTGAAAATCAAGTGGTTGATGGAGTTTCATACGTTTAAGATAGTTGATGAATTTATCTGGTTCGTTATCAAAATGGCGAGACACCAACTTGGCCACACCAATATTCGAAGACTTTTCAAATACTTCTTGAATGGTCAGTTTTCCAAAGCCACCCGGCTTATGGTCGCGCATGGTTTTATCAAAAAATTCTAGTTTCCCATTACCTGTATCAATAGAATCCGATAGCTTAATGTCTGTTTCTTCCAATAGCGCTATCATACTCGCAAGCTTAAATGTTGAGCCTGGCTCACGAGAACCCTGACTACCTACGGCATAGTTATATCTTTCGTAATAGTCACCCTCTGTATTTCTACTTAGGTTTGAAATAGCTTTGATTTCTCCTGTGCTTACTTCCATTACGATTGCTACACCATAATCCGCATCATGTTTTTGCAATTCGTCAAGTAATGCTGATTCTGTTACATCCTGAAGGTCTACGTTGATGGTTGTTTGAATATCGAACCCATCTACCGGACGTCTTTCCGTGCCATCATATATTGGCTTCCAGCCACCCCCAGCCATTTTCTGGTAAAGCCCTTTGCCATTGATACCAGCAAGCTGTGTATTGAAGCTATACTCCAATCCCACCACTCCTCGATCGTTTGCATTTACGCTTCCGATCGTTCGGATACCTAAATGAGAAAAAGGCAGAAAGCGCTTCTCTACTTTTTCAAAAAGTACTCCTCCTTTTAATCGACCTTCTCTGAAGAGTGGCCAGTTTTCCATGAGCTTCTTATCCTGATAGCCTACTTCCTGTCTATTGAGTGTTAGGTATCGACGGCCATTCTTCCGAGCATTGTCAATTTTTCGCTTGTATTGTGTCGGTGTTAAGCCTTTGTAATACCTGGCTAATAAATAGCTAAGCGAGTCAATGTTGTTTTTGTAGAGTCCATTCGTTGGTAAATAAGGATCAATCGCCAATCGGTAAAAAGGAAGTGAAGTAGCTAATAAGCTTCCATCATCCGCATAGATGTTACCACGAGTCGCTTTGACATTCATTGCTTGAATACCAAGCGTCTCCCCCAGGCTTCTCCACTTATCACCTTCTACATATTGAATTTTGGCGATACGAAACACAACTAATCCTGCCACCAAGAAGGTGAGGATGAATGCGATACGAACTCTTAGTACTATGTCTTTTTTTATGCTCATTAATTCAATTAACCTCCCCCTACCCCCTCCAAAGGGGGAATTGGGTTCTTCTAATTTTTTTATTCTTCAAAGCTTCGAATCAGTATTGGTGACTCCTTACTCTCTTTTAAACCGAGCGTTGCGGCTCGTTTTGCTACCTCTGATTGCTTGCTTTCATACATGAAATCAGCCTTCAGAGTCGTGTAATCTGCTCTCAGGTCTTCAACTTCTGTTTCCAGATTATTGATATCCCGAACCTTCTTTTCCGCGTAGTGTCGGTTTCCGATATACAGCAGACATAAGAATGCCAGAAATAGAATTTGGGGAAGAAAACGCACGTGTATCACCTCGCTTATGGAGCTATCCATGCGTAGAAAGCGATTGATGAGACGAAATAAGTCTCCTCGCTCTTCTCGTTGGGGTAATTTGTAGGTGTTCTTCATCTTAGTTACAAGTTTCAAGCTGCAAGTTCCAAGTCAAGCTTGTGGCTTAAGGCTTATTACTTGCTTCTTTTTCTGCCAATACGCAGCTTAGCGCTTCTCGCTCTGCTGTTTTCTTTTATTTCTGCCGCTTCAGGGACGATGGGTTTACGGTTCACCGGGTCTAATACCCTGATTGGATTCCCATAAAAGTCTTTTTCATCTACCCCTTTGATATTTCCTTTATTGATGAAATTTTTAACCGGTCTGTCTTCCAGTGAGTGATAACTCATCACCACCAGTCTGCCTTCTGCCTTCAGCACTTCGCCAGCCTGTATTAAAAATTCCTTGAGTGCTTCTATTTCTTCATTTACCTCTATTCGAATGGCCTGAAAGACCTGCGCGAGGTATTTAAGATCTCGACCTTTAGGAGCATTCTTCATAGCTATTGCTTTCAGCTGCTCATTGGTCTCGATTGGTTGATTCATTCTGAAATTCACAATCTCTCTTGCAAGAGTTCGTGCATTTCTGATTTCACCATATGCACTCAAAATATGTATCAGATCCTTTTCATCGTACTCATTTACTACTTCTCTAGCGCTTCTATCAGCAGCCTGATCCATACGCATATCCAACACACCTTCTGCCCTAATGGTGAATCCTCGCGCCGGCTCATCGAACTGATGGGAGCTAACTCCCAAATCGGCCAGTATGCCATCCACTTCCGTGATGCCATGTAGTTTGAGATACTTTTTCAGGAACCTGAAATTTGACTCAATAAATGTAAAAGAACGTTTGCCCGACATTCCGGGAGTATCCGGTCCGACAAGCTGTTGTGCATTTTTCTCAGCATCTGCATCCTGATCAAAAGCAATGAGGTGTCCGGTTGTTAATTGCTCGAGTATTGCTTTGCTATGACCGCCACCTCCAAAGGTCACATCCACATATACTCCATCCGGTTTTATATCCAGCCCTTCCATGCACTCTTTGAGCATAACCGGGTTATGATATTCACTCATAGCAGTAGATTTTACATCCCCCTGCCCTCTCACTACCCAACACACCCCCCTCGCAAGGGGGAATTGCTTCTTTAATTAGTTTCCAGCTATTCATCAAGAAACTTCTGCGCTAAAGCTGAGTACTCTCCTGCATCATCAATCATGTGCTTATCAAATACTTCAGGATTCCACATTTCTATATAGTTGCCCGTGCCAATAAGGAGTGCTTCCTTTTCTATCTGTGCATGAGCGAGCATCTGCTTAGGGATCAAGATGCGGTTAGCGCTATCCAGTTCCACCTGGGCGATACTCCTGAAAAATGTCCTTTTCAACTTTCGTTGTTCAGGATCGAATTCACTAAGTGATGAGATCTTGTGGTGTATCTTTTTATACTCCACCATTGGGTAGAGGATTAGGTTAGGTTCGAATCCTTTCCTAATTACTAGTTCTGCAGTGGAGACCTCCGGAAGGTTGTTCTTGATCTTTGCAGGCAAGACCAACCTTCCTTTAGTATCCAACTTACACTCATACTCGCTTGTAAAAAACGCCATACTGAGCCTTGAAAAATATAAACCACCGTAGCAAACTTAAACAATTATTCCTATTTTCCTCCACTTTCTCCCACTTTCACACACAGAACGTAAAAAAAGTTAATTATTATACCTAAATCAATGATCTTAAGGAATAAGGAAATGAATTGAAAGTCAGTGAGATATGAATCTTCTAGGGAATAGGAAGGTTTTTAATAAAAAAGTCTAGAAAAAGTTAAAAAATGAAATTTGGTGGGGGGATGTGGGGGAATTTGAATGTATAACAGTGAAATGCTGTTGTAGAGTACAGAATGAAATGTAGTGTATCAACGTTTAAATTGTAGTGTTTTTAATAGTCACATAACTACTTCCCTTCTCAAGTACTCATAGAGAGTAGACCTACTTATCCCAAGAGTTGATGTTATCTCACTTATTGGAAGTTCCTTACTACTATATAATGTGACTGCTGCAGCTGCTTTACTCTTATTATAAGATTGAAAGGACAGGTATTTCCGTCGAGGAAGCGAGTATTTCAGCTATTATAATGCTTTTACTCTTTCACATCCTCATTGCAAGCGAGGACGATAATGGGGGGATTTTTTTCTTTGAAATTGGTAATGTAAACTACATAAATTCCTACATTGGAACTAATCATGAGTGTAACAATCGATTACTTCTTACCTGAAGAAAATTCTTATTTTAGCCTTTTTGCCAAAGCTATCCATATTGAAGAAGTTATTAATGAGCCTTTACCTGCTTTCGACAAAAGCTACATCATATTTGATTATAACGGGTGCGATATTAAGATAAAAGACGAATGGGTAAAGAGTCCTAAAAGTTATCTGAAGCCGGTTCGAGATCATTACCTAAATTATAATAAACCAAAAAAATCAATCTATTACATTGCCGTACTGCACGAATGTAGCTTCTACAAGATCACTGGTAGACAAGCAAGTGATTATCAGGACAGGTTTTTGCCACTAGATGAAATCTTAGGTATAAAAGAAACGGAGAAGTTGTATCATCAGGTAAAGCATGTCGAAGGTATTGAGGCCTTCGTTGATTTAATGCATCATTTTTTTGAAAAACATGTTCCTCAGATGAAAACTACGCCGATAGATGATATCATTAAGCATATCAAAACCTCAGAAGGCCTGGTTTCAATCGATGAGCTTTTGTCTAGAAGCAAATGCTCCCAGAGCACTTTGAATAGGTACTTTCTGAAGTATGTAGGAGTTACAACTTCTCTTTATATTCGATTGGTAAAATTCAACCTTCTCATAAGAAAAATCAGCAATAAACATCCGATCAATGACATGATCTGTTGGTACGATTACTTTGATCAATCGCATCTGACAAAAGATTTTTTGCGCTTCGCTAATGTCAAACCTGCAGATTATCTCGGGCCCAATTTTGAAATACTTCGAGAAGTGATGAAGAAAGCGCGATAAGTCATTTTTGACGATTATTTACAGACTTCTCTATGTCCGCATAAATACATTTACTTCATTAATTTTCACATAACGAATAGTATCAATGCTACCTAAAATCAACTTAACCAGACAAGGATTTCGTCTAATCGTACTTTTCATCTTTTTTTACATTTCAATCAATATTCCAACTCATTCACAACCTGTTACAACTCACTATTACAGCATTAAAAACAATTCCACAGGCCAGTATTTGGCTGTTGATAACGGGGGTAATTTATACTTAAGCCCCAATGACGATCCGCTTTCTACCAAGACCTGGAAGGTGGTTATGGGTGATGACCATCATTACATTGCTAATTCGGCCTACTCCAAAGATCTGTTCCTTAGTCCGACTAGTCCTTTGGCCAGCACGACCAAAAAGGCATTGGAGTTTAAAATTGTACTGGATCCTATTGTTGGCGATAGTATCCTTCCAGTGCCTATTGGCCCTGATCGATTTATGGCTTTAAACGATGGCGCGTTTGTTATTTCATCTACAATTGATTACTGGACTTTTTCACTGAACTCTCCGATAAATTTTCCGGCTCCAACAACGTATGTTAAAATTGAAAAAGATTCAAAATACCTGGAATGGAATGGTAAGGATTGCTCTTTCAAATCAAACAATGGATTCAAGTCTCAGGAGTGGCAAGTTTGGCCAGAACATGATGGATCTGTAAGGTTCACAAATAGGAATGGCAGGGAAGAATTGTTTCTTACTAAATCTTCCGGAAGACTAACTTTAGAATCAACAGGATCGGGACTCCAAAAATGTAAAATCATACAGTCTACGGATAACCTCATTACCGGATATATCGGTAACAATTCCTTTAACAAAGATGCAGAAGTTTTCAAACTTGTATCTACAAGCAACCCTGTGCTACCTTATGGAGATGTTTTAAATTCAATTGATCATCAGTATAAAATTTTAAGCTCAGCAGGAGTCCCCACCATGTTTGATGCAAAAAACTATCAGTTCGTTAAGGGTCCTAATAATAGTTATCGAATTATCAATCGCACAGCGAGCAATAGGTCTAGGGAAACCCAATACCTGAGTGAAGTAAGTGGAATTCCGACGGATGACGACATACATGAAAAGTCATTGTGGGCATTGACCTACAGTAATTCCACCAGATCCTATGCTATCAAAAATATTTCAACTGGAGCGTATCTACATCCGGATACAATGCGTAACACCACTTATGACTGGCATTTGGACATTCAGACAGCTCACATTCACGATGATTCTTATTACATGGTTGTTACTGGAGACCCTCAATTTTATAGAGTTATGGAATTGGGCCATGATACCACCGGTTACATACTGATCGGTAATCATCATAATAAAAAAAAATCCGAGAAGGCTAATATCAGCCAGATTAGGAGTATTGTTCAACTCAAAAACAGAAGAAGCTCTATCGATGTTAAAGGACTTATAATTAATGGGGATTTAACAGAAAAACCAGCTAGGAGTAACCGAAAAAAGTACGAGCTGATGTATAAAGAAAATGAAGACCTACGTGAAATAACACTTTACCCGGGTCTGGGTAATCACGACTATGCCAATCATCTTAGCAAGGGCTCAGAAATGCTAATCAAACATCACTTGATCAAGGACGTTATGCAATTACCTATTACCGGCTTTGATTGGAACAGCAAAGACGAACAAGGAAGTCTGGCCTATTCTTGGGAGATTGGCAGTATTCATTTTGTGCAGCTCCACAATTATCCAACCTACGAGGTGGATCGAAGCAATTTTTATAAAATCAGATCATCACTCGCCTGGCTCGAAAGAGATCTGGAGCAAGCCTATCGGAGAGGAAAATCCGTGATCCTTAATCTTCATGATCGCAAGATGCACTTCAAAGGGTCTGAACGACGTGATTTCGAAAACATCATCTCTAGGTACGATAATATCACGGCGGTGTTTGCCGGGCATTTGCACCCCCAATTAGGCAGGTATGGTTCGTACCGTGATAAATACAGAGTGCCAATATACCAGTCAGGTAGCCCGATTTATGGCAGTTATCTTGTGGCAACATTTGGGAATGGAGAAATGAGGGTTGAGAAAGTAAAGCACATGACGGTAAATACTTCTAGTTTATACGTTGAATTGCTTCCTAATCGAATAACTCAAGATTCTACTATTCCACTGAGGTGATAATTTTTTGAACATTTGACGAGGTTGCTCATCCTCGGACTAATAGGCTGTAATTCAGAATATGCCCTCTCCATGCTTCTCCAGATGTTCCTAAGGGTATCTGGAAGAGCATGGAGAAAAATGGATTTGTAATAATTCAGCTAATAAACCTATGACAAATCATACCCATTTGATCATTAGCAGTAAAGGCCAAAAATTAAGTGACATCATTCGCGATTTATACTTTGGTTGATCATCAGTCGGCAGGTCTTACTTGCTCAATGATCTCAGTGCTCACCCAATAGATATTTCCTGTCCCGTCTTGTTCTTCTCTTCCAAAAAACATGTATTTACCATCTGGACTGATACTCGGAACTCCTTCATTAGCACTTGTATTTACTGGATCTCCAAGGTTAATTGGTTTTGTCCATGTCCTGTCTTTTTCCATAAAACAGACATAGATATCCCGATCTTTTATTAAGGTTTCGGCCACTGTTTTTCCTTCTTTCTTATTGCAAGTATAGAGTACGCTTATCCTTGGATTTGAGTGGTGTTTCGCAAGAGCATCTGCCGAATGTGAGGAAAAAGCTTTTATTATGACAGATGTCTTCAATTCAGCATGCAGAGTTTCAGCTCCGGATGTATCTTCCTCTATCACTCGCTCTAAACCTTCTTTTTCAGACCATTTGTATGGATTGGTAAGGTCAATAATGATTTTATCTGAGTTTCTTAATGGCTCAATGGCTTCCTTAATTGTCCAATAGTTTATTGCTAAAAGAATTACTTCACCAAATTCAATAGCGTTTGCTACTGTTCCTACTTGGCCAGCTTCAAGGTCGTCAATCAATGGTAATAGCTTTTGTGGGTTTCTTGAGCTAAACATCACTTCGTGACCTGCCAACCCCCACAGTCGACCAATTTGTCCACCCATATTGCCGGATCCAATAATGCCAATCTTCATGGTCAATAGATTTTAGTTGGTTGCAATCTCAAACTTTATGATAATCATCATCTTACAAGTTATAAATTATTCTTTGGGGCACTGGAGAATATCTGGAGCTTTATAAGCTTCTGACAAAGCAAATAATCATAAATGCAACACTATTGCATTTATGTAAATATCTATTACTTTTACCAAAAATGAAAGTGTAGCATAGGGCAACACTTTCCACTAAAGGTAATACGACAATGGACAATAATGATTTTGAAGTAATAATTATTGGGGGAAGTTATGCAGGGCTTTCTGCATCATTAACTTTAGGACGCTCACTTAGAAAGACATTGATCATGGATGCAGGAAAACCATGTAATCGTCAAACCCCTCATTCTCATAATTTTCTAACACAAGATGGAAGTACACCTGAAAAGATTTCAAATATTGCTAAGCTGCAAGTTTCCAAGTATGATACCATCAGGTTTTATGAAGGGTTTGCCAATAGCGGAAAAAAGACTTCCAGAGGTTTTGAAATTATCAATTCAGATGGAGACACATTTACGACTAAGAAAATAGTCATTGCTACAGGCATAAAAGACCTAATACCAAGTATAACTGGATTTGCAGATTGTTGGGGGATATCTGTGATACATTGTCCTTACTGTCACGGTTATGAATTTAAAAATCAAAAAACAGCTATTCTGGCTAATGGTGATAGCGCTTTTCATCTTGCTCCGTTAGTCCATAACCTGACCAAAGAGTCGGCTATTCTAACCTCAGGGAAACCAACATTTGATAAAGGTCAATCAGAAAAACTGAAAATGCGTAATATCAGAATCATGGAAAAGGAAGTTGTAGAAATCACTCACGAAAATGGACAGGTAAAGACTGTTGTTTTCAAAGACAGCAGCAAGGAATCTTTTGATGCAGTCTACGCACCGATCCCTTTTGAGCAAAGTTCTGACATACCAGTCAGTTTAGGCTGTGAACTTACCGAGCAGGGATATATAAAAGTAGACTCTATGCAAAAGACTAATATCAATGGTGTATTTGCCTGTGGAGATAACAGCACCATGATGCGTTCTGTTGCAACAGCTGTTTACGGTGGTAACATTGCAGGTGCAGCGATTAACAAAGAGCTAACGGAGGAAAGCTTTTGAATACATACCTATTTCAAGAGAACTCATTGTCTCCATGAAGTTTTCGGAGAATTCTATTGTCGATGTAAAATGTGCCAAAGGGTATGAAGCAAGCCAGGATGACTATCCATGTCGTTTTTTTAAACTTCCAGCTTTGTTCTATACCAACGCCAAGGGAGCTGAATATAAATAATAGGAAAAGAGCTCCGTGTATAGGGCCAATTGCTTTAACAGCTTGAGGACTATCAAGCATATATTTAAGGGGTACTGCAATGAAGACTAGTAGAATAAGAGACACCCCTTCTAAAAAGGCTATTAATCTGAGCCGCCCAATAGGGTTAAACAAGAATTTCTTTATCATTAAAATGGTCTTAAGTATAGTCTGTTAGCAAAAGGTGAAAATGGCCAGGGGATCGAGACGAACATTATTACCAAGCATAGGCTATACCATATCAAAATAGTCTTGAACTTCTGTTTGTCTGTCTCTTTCCGTTTTGCCATTGCCGACCCGATTGTCAGGATGACAATGGCAAGTATCATCAACGCAATATGATAGACTGAAAAAAACAATGCTTCACCATTTATAGGATATGGTGAGTCCCAATAGTACTGGACAATCGGGCTTTTTATATACAATAGTATACCCACAATCATTTGGATATGCCCAACTGTGGCTGTCCAGTGCCTCAACACATTATCCCATTTGGTAAATGTATGGTTTCTGTAATAACCTGCAACAGTTCTTAAAATCGATGTAAATAAGAAAAGTAATATCAGCCAACGCAGAACGGAATGAATGGGGAGTAAGTATTGATACATTTGTATTAGGAAACGAATGGTTTACGAAATGCGTGAATGCTTCTGCGCCAATCGTCATTTATATTCGTTTTTCATTTGATGCAAAGTTCGAACTTGAATTGATTCGTTGTTAGGATAGAGGAATCAGTAATTAGGACTTATCAATCAATTTTCTAAATCTCCGTGGCGATACCCCTTCAAGTTTTTTGAATAATCGACTAAAGTAAGAATGGTCCAAGATTCCTAATTCCGCTGCAATAGCATTGATGGGGTCATTGGTTTGAAAGAGAAGGACTTTCGCTTCAATGATAAGCATCTCTTCAATCCATTTGGAAGCCGGGCGACCGGTGACCACTTTAACCGTTTTGTTGAGATGGTTTGTAGTGACGTTGATTATGGATGCATAATCTGAAACCTTGTGAAGCTCCCTTATGTTCGTATGCACCAAATCTTTGAACCTATTAGAGATTTCAACAGCTCTCTTACTCTTATTTAGTGAAAGTGGTTTATAGACTTTTTTTAATTCAAATAATGCTGCTAATAAGTAGGTCTGTAAAAGCTCCTGATTTTTAATTCCATTGGCGGCATACTCATTATATATCCTATTTAGTGTTTGAATAATGTAAGTGGCAGTTTGCGTATCCGGATGAACAGTAGGATTCCCCCATACATTCAGGAATTCAAAGTCTTTCAGTAGTTCTGTATTTCCGATCTTTCCAATCAGAAAGTGATTGTCAAATACGATGATGTAGCCATCATTTATTTCGTACTCTCTATAGCTAAAAATCTGTCCTGCTGGGACAATCATGCATTCGCCCTGTTGAGCATGAACAGGGTGAAGCCCAATTTTCATTGATGCTTTACCTTCCGTTAAGAAAATAAGCGTATGTGTTGTAGCTCTGGTAGGCGGAACAGGAAGTTTGGAGGCTTTGAGCATTTGCTGGACAGGCATGATGAGGAAAGTGCCGTTACCTTCATTGACCTTTTCTTCTTTTTTGAGCTTCAGATCAATGTACTTATCCATAAACCCGGAAGTATCATACGTCTTTATCTTATACTCCATAGTCATCTGTAAAGATTGTTAAGCTATTTTCATACAGGAGTTCCCACTCAAACTGGCGCTTTTTTAAGCCCCTCGGAAAGTTACCATTATCTAATCCTAGTTTTAAACACAACCTCCATAGATTCGATTAATAATATCTCCTGGCTAATTCTGAGTTTTGTATAAACAAAAACGGAATCATGCAAAAATTAAATCTAGTTTTAACAGGCTCTTTAGGGAATATCGGTAAGCCATTGACCGAACAATTGGTAAAGGATGGGCATTCGGTTACCGTCATTAGTAGTAATCCGGAAAGAAGCACTGAAATCTCAGCATTGGGAGCTACGCCTGCTATCGGAAACTTACAAGACACTCCCTTTTTAGCTTCTACTTTCCGAGGGGCAGATGTTGTTTACACTATGGTTCCACCAGCTAACTATTTCGATCATGACTTGGACTTACTTGGGCATTTCAAGGAGCTTGGAAACTACTTTGCTGAAGCAATTAGGCAGGCTGGAGTAAAACGGGTTTTAAACATGAGCAGTATTGGTGCACATCTAGCGAAAGGTAATGGGATCTTAGAAGGCACCTATCATGTAGAACAAAGACTAAATAAGCTACCTCAGGATGTAGATGTTACGCATATAAGACCTACAGAGATTTACTACAATCTATTCAGTTTATCGGTTTAATTAAGAATCATGGGATTATAGCCAGCAACCTGGCAGAAAATGACGTGAATGTATGGGTGTCGCCTCTGGATATCGCAGATTGTGTGGTTGAAGAGATCAACACTCCTTCATCAGGGAGAAAAGTGCAATATGTAGCAAGTGAAGAATTGATGTACAGAGAACTGGCAAGAACGCTTGGTTCAGTTATTGGTAAGCCTGACCTGAAATGGATGATGATTCCAAACGAACAACTTCAAGAAAGCTTAGAAGGTGGTGGAATGCAACCGAAAATAGCGAAGCAAATGGTGGAAATGTATACGGCCATTCATAGCGGATTATTGTATGAAGATTACTACAAAAACAAACCTGCAGAAATGGGCAAAGTAAAGCTGGAAGATTTTGCTCAAGAATTTGCAGCTGCCTATGAAAATGCCTAAAATTAGATAAAAGCGATACCTAGTAATAATGTCCACAGAACCTCATCATATAAAATCAATCAATCAGTATCACAAGGTTCGTGGTTTGGGGAAGCCAGTACATCCTTTGATCAGTATTGTCAATTATCGTGACGTAAAGATTTTGCAGGAAGATCAACATAAAAGTTGGGTCTTTGACTTTTATCTTATTGCTATAAAGAGAAGTTCTGATCCTCACTTCAGGATGAAATACGGTCAGAATCAATACGATTATGACGAAGGTGTGATGTTTTTCATTGCACCAGGACAGCTTCTTAGCATTGAGGGAGAGGAAAATGAAACCATCCAAAAGTCCGGGTGGATGATGCTTGTTCATCCTGATTTTTTATTTGGAACGCCATTAGCAAAAACGATTAGGAGCTATGAGTTTTTTAAGTATTCCACACATGAGGCGCTTTTTTTATCTGAAAAGGAAGAACATGTATTAAATACAATCATAATAAGCATAGAGAATGAGTATCAATCCGTCATCGATAAGCATAGCCAACAAATTATTGTCTCCCAATTGGGTACTTTATTAGCCTATTCCAATCGTTTTTACGAACGTCAATTTATAACCCGCAAGCCGATGAACCATCGTATTCTAGAAAGGTTTGAAGACATAATTGACGAATATTTTAGAAATGAAAATTTCATAGAGCGAGGGATGCCATCAGTAAAGGATATTGCAGATCAATTGAACTTAACTTCCAATTATTTAAGCTCATTGTTAAAGCATTTGACGGGTCAGTCGACACAGCACTACATCCACAATAAATTAATTGACCTTGCAAAGGAAAAGCTCTCTACAACAGGTCTATCTGTTAGCCAAATTGCCTATGAATTAGGGTTTGAGTACCCACAATCCTTTAGCAAACTATTTAAATCAAAGACGAATCAATCACCATTGGAATTTAGGAAGTCGCTTAATATGAATTGACCGTTTGATTGGATATCATCTATCCCATCGATACTATAGATTTGGCAACACGATAGAGCGGAGTATACCCCTCTAATAATGATGTAAATGAAACTTTTAATAAAAAAAGTAAATAACGTGCACAGTGCATGTTATCCCGAAGTTATCGGCAACTGTGGAAATTGAAAAAGGATAGCCCTAAGCAACACCTCCGCTCAATCTTCTAGTCTTCTTAGTATATTTATTTGAAATCAAGCAATAACCTCTTTGCTATTTTGTCGCATGAATTTTTATCTCATCAGCGGTGAGAGCTCTTGAAAAGAGCAGTATTATGACCGCTGCTGTATCCAAGTTCCATGTATTAAAGCATTCATGGAGGTATCCTGAAGCTAATTTGGTGTAAGAGTATGCCCTTATATGTATTTCCTTGAACTCACTTAGTATCTACACGAAGTAATGATTGATTCATAATGTATACTCTATCAATTACAAATTTCCTATCATCATTCCGGCAAAGGTCAATGCTAAAAAGAAGCCGAACATATCCGTCACTGTTGTCAAAATAGGTCCTGAAGCTAATGCAGGATCTACATTCATTCTTTTTAATATAAGTGGAATAGTGCCCCCTAGAGATACAGCTACTAGTGTATTGATCGAAAGCGCGCCACCTACTACTAATCCAAGATAAATATTCCCTTGCCATAGCCATGCAGCCACTCCAATAAGTGTTCCTAACACAAGACCATTCAAAAGTCCTACGGATATTTCTTGTATCCATACTCTGGTTACCTCGTAAGGGCGGACGACACCAAGCGAAAGCTCTCTTAGACTCACAGCAACAGCCTGATTACCTGAACAACCACTCATATCTGAAATGATAGGTAAGAAAACGGCAAGGGCAATTACTGCTGAGAGAGTATCTTGATAAACTGCTATTATGCTTGCTGCAGCGATATTGAGTAGGATGTTTACACTCAACCAGGAAAGTCTTCTTCTTGCCCGCAACCATACCGACATAGTCCTAAGCTCTTCCCCGCCGACAATACCTTGAGTCTCCAGGTGCTCCACATTCACTTGTTCGGTTTGAGCCTCTCTTAGATCTTTTCTAAGCACGACTCCTTTCAATTGTAATCGATCGTCTACAACTGGTACACCATAGAAATCATTGGTATCAAAAAACTTAATCAGGTCTTCCAGTGAGTCTTTGTCTTGTACCGTCAAGGCATTTCTCAGTACAATCTCAGAGAGCTCCACTGTGGGTTTGGATAGCAACAATGCACGCATATTTAGCACACCTGAAAACTGCCTATTATGCGTTACATAAATGTATTGCAGATGGTATTTTTCATATTTCTCTGCATTGGATTGCAAGTCTTTTACTACCTCTCCAACAGTAACCTCTTCCTCAAAAGAGAGGAATTCTGTTACCATCAGTCCTCCAGCAGAATCATCTTCATATTGAATGAGTTCTCGGATGTTTTCAGCTTCTTTTTCAGGCATTTCCAGCATAATGGCCGCTGCTCCTTGCTCAGACATTTCACCTAAAAAGTCGGCCTGCTCATCACTTGGAAGTTCCGCAATGATAGCAGCAGCTTCTTTGCTGTTCATATCCTTGATGAGCTCTATTGCCTGAACCCAAGGTAAATCCTCTATCAGTTCAGCTGCGTCTTCTGGTGTCAGGAGGGATAAGAGTTTGAGTCTTTGTGTCTCACTAAGATGACTGACTAAACCAACAATATCTTCTGCGGCCAGTAGATCCAGATACTTTTTAATTTCATCTATTGACTCTATCTCAAGATACTCTTTGAGAATTTCCCAGGGTTTTATTTCTTGTATCATGATGCCAAGGTTTTTAACGATTCAAACATAAGTATCCTTGCCAAGAAACAACTGGATCCGGAAGGGGAAATAAGAATCGTAAATTGAATTTTCTTATGTTACTCATTTGTGTTCATTGAAGCGTTAAACGCCGCTTCAATCAACCTTCCTTTTTCTTCGCTCAAGACTGCCACATCTATCAAATAAGCGCTATCGGCAATACTGATTTTCGGAATATCAAGACACCAGGGACTATTAAGTATCAACACCTTCAAATCTCTCAGATCCACCAATGAATAAGAAATCGAGAAGGAATAGATCACCGAAGAGGTTGATTCTTTCTTTGGATCAGTCTGAATTTTAGTTCCTCTTATAAAGGAACGAATTTTTATTAATGGCTTTTTCCAATTCATAGAAGCACCTCTCTTTCTTTTAATGCATCAAGGATGAATGAATACATCACCGGATCGAGGTTGTAAATGCCTCCTGTTTTCTCTGTGATTAAACCTGATCTCTGCATTGCAAGTATTTTTTCCACTACCTGTCCTTCACTCCACTCCGTAATCCGAATGATTTTTGGAATTGAAAGTCGCTTGTGCAGTACAAACTGAATGATCAGCATGGTCCAGTCATCACTTAATTTATCAAATACCTCTAATGAAGGGTAGTCAGGTTTTTGAACACAGATGTATTCTTTGTTTGCCTTATGAATATTAGATAACCAACCATTTAGTGCTACTCCAGGACTTCCGTGACTGTACTTGAAATAACTGTGGAAAAGAGAAGCCAATTGTAACTCATTTAACTGGTCCGATTTTTCATCAAAATGTATCTTCAGCCCGCTTGACTTGTGTCTTTTAAGTACCAATTCACCGAGCTCCTCTGCATCGAAAGGTGCCATATTGATAATCTCAATGAAATGATCTTCCACTGCTGTAAGTTCATTGATCAATTTGTATGCATACGCATTCATATTAGCCACAAACAGCACTTTGTCTCCAAATTGATCTATCAGCTTTCCAATCAAGTTGATTACCTCCAATCCATCTTCAGACCGCTCCCAGAAAAGCTCTAGATCATGAATAATTAATATACTGCTTTTGGCTACTCTGGAGAGCATTTGCTGTGATGTGCCTCTTTTTTGTAATGCTTTAGCAAGCGATTTTTCAAATCCTTCAATGGAAGTCGTGCCTGGAATAGGAGGAAACAGGTGAAAAACACTACTGCTTTTAAATATTTGTTGTGTTACGTGCTTAGCAAAAGCAGTTTTACCTGAGTTGCGATCACCTAATACCAATATTCCACCACTATATCCACCTCTGTGTCGTTTCACTGCCTTCTTAAACAAACCTTCTTCAATAGGACGTTTGATCCAAAGATCCTTACTGATATTTGACTTCCCATTGAAGAGGCTCGTGTAGTACTGAGGCAGTGGCTCTATGCCTTTGATGGGTGGACTCAACTGCTCTTTCAAATCGAGTAACATACTATTGGCAGAAGCTTGTTTTTGACTTCCTCCAAGCTTGCTTGCATATAAAGTCGCTTCACTACGTCTATAAAGCAATTTAGTAATAGCTCTTCGAATGACTTGTTTGGTTCTTTCTAACAATGCCTCCACACCTGATAGGACCTGCTGACCTTGATAAACCCTAAGTCCGCTGGTGTAATCCTCTGCGCTTTCTTCAATTCGGATTGACTCCAGAGGTTCATAAGCACTTTCGAGTAGTTTCTCACTATCTCTTGGGAAATCTTCTAAAAGCTGAATGAATTTGTTTTTCTCTTTTTCAACTTTTGCTTTACATCCTTCGAGAATCTCCTGGGTTGTGCTTACTGTCTGTTCTTCATTTTCCAGGTTAAACTGAGCTAGGCTTATGGTGTCTTGTGTGGTTAAAATGGCTCTTTTAAGGGAATCCATTAATTGCTCAAATCTTTCTTCCGAGGGAGATTCATATCTGGACTTAATATAGTATTCGGCCATTCTTGAGACCGGAATAGAAACAGGTTCGTGATCACTATGTAAGAGCGAGAATATTTCAATTTTCTCTGGAAGTTCCTCTATTAAGGAAATAATTTTTGCCTCATGCTCTTCAAACTGCTCTTGTAACTCAGTCTCGAAATCCACATCCAACTTTATCTTAAAAGCCTTTTCAGAATCATTTTGAGTTATTGATGAGCAGATGACTTCTGCTTTTTTCACGTATTGCGAGTGAATAACCATTTTCATGTTTTCACAGAAATCCATGATCTCAGTTTCTTGTCTATTCCTTATTGCATGGACTTTTAACTCAAGAACCAATAAGTTGACTATTGTGTGGGCGTTTACTTCAAATCTCTCAGAAAAATCTTTTAGGAAGTTTTCGTTACGGGCATAATTTTTTTTTGCTTTCGACCTCTTTTGAACTAGGTGATCCGTATCCAACCGCTCCATATCTTTTTGCATCAGGATCAGGTTCTTCCTAAACTCGACCAGCAATCTATTTTGATAGAGTGAAGCTAGTGACTCAAGTTCTTCTTTTGTTTTCTTAATAAGTATTTCAAGTTGAAATATCTCTTGTAATTCTAACTTGTCTTCTTCCCATATTTGTCTTTCTATATTGTTCAACGTATCTGTAATGTTGCCAATCAGTTTTCGCGCACTTTCGTAAAATTTTGTCTCATCCTTCAGTAGTTGTTGAAGTAGTTTTTTTAGAAATATCACTCTGGTACTTAACTGAAAGTACCTTGCCAGCTCCCTATAATTAATAGTCTGAGTAATGGGCTTCCCAACAATCAGGTGCTTAAATTTCTTCGCTCTTTTGATTGACTTAATCCTCAAGTTATCATCTTGATGGATGGCAAAGTCTTTGTCAGCATACTTGATTTTAAAATATTTGGGAAACCTTCTGAAATCCACTTTAAACTGATTGATATACCAATTTATCCCTTCCTCCAATTGCTTTGTCTGATAAGGGATACTCACCTCTGAGACTTCTTCGTTGATAAAAAAATCCAGCTTAAACAAGCTTTCATTTTTAAGTTTATCTATGGCTTTCTTTCGTTTGAGCAGTTCTGGTGTTTCCTCAATTTTTTTAACCTCTTTTTTAATAGAATCTATTCGACTTGAAAGATCATCAAGGAAAGAGCGGTTACTATCAAAAATGGGTTTGAAGGCTTGAACGTAAAATCGATCGAGAACTTCCTGACCATTTCGATCTATTTTCCAAATATCTGAGGTTATCTCCTGATAATTTGATTCAGGTAATGGCGGCATAGCCAATGAATGTACCCCTGATTTGGTAACCAGTTTAGGTTTGTGCTGATCTATTACCTCCAGTTCCTCAAAGTCTTCCGATGCATTAATGATCAATGAGCTACCAATACTCTCAACGATTTCATTTATTTTATGGAAAGATTTTCCAAAGTTTTTGAATTCCTGATCGGGCACTCCCAGGAGTACAAGATCGGCTTTTTCTGATTCGCGGGATATGATTTCCAGGTCACTTAACTGCTCCTTTTCATTGTCTATGATTTTCACGTCTGCAGGTAACCGAAAGCGATCCAGAATGGCTGTCGTATTTTTATAGATAGTTTCTGACTCTTCATCTGCCCGATTAATAATTAGCACTCTTACTTTCGCGCTTTTCCATAAGATAGAATTTGTGATGGATCTTACTAAGCCAAATGAAAGTGATAGGTTTCGTCCGGAACCACTCCACCAGATATCAATGGTGCTTCCGTTTCCATACCCTTTGTCATGGTCGTAGTTTAAAAAGAGTGTATTGAAATTTTGGCTAGCAAAACTTTCGATCAAGTCAAGAAACCGATCTTCATTAGTCGGAATCTTACTCCACCCCATCAAAATAGAATTTGGCTCTACTCCGGAAAAGCCATACACACGAGCAATCTGATCCATACCTGAATAGATGTCTCGGCAATGAAGTTTGTGTTTAAAATATCCTATAGCGTCTTTCCCTTTTTCAAGATCAGACTCAGCCTTAGCCATAATGCGATCATCGCTTTTCACTAGTTCAAAAGCGGTAAGAATTCCAAGTTTGCCTACAATTGCCTTCCCAATTTCTATCATGTGAATACGATTATTTGGATTACCGCTAAACATGATCACGTTTGGCCTCCAGTTTCGATTGTTGACACTATGTTTCATCAGATTGGTTAAGCCTGTTTTAACCACTGAGGCCCAAACACCACTCCACGCATCTCCAGAGTCTAAAGTGAGTTCACGTTTTTTTAGAAGGAAGTATGTCAAACCCAAGATTAAAACAGCACCAAGTAGTGCTAACAAGTCTAGCTGGATCATGACCACTAAGCAAGCAATTGCTCCTATCAAACTAACCCACCCAGAAACCTTGAAATCAGGTCGATAGTCAGTGCTTGTCCATTTCTCAAATGCTGCGCTTATGTTTAGAAAGCCATAAGTTGTTATGAAGAAGATGGAGACAATTCGAGCAATAATATCAAGTTCCCCGATGAGAATGCCTGCCTCTGCAATCACGAATGCCAGCAAGACAGCATTTCTAGGTTCTTTGGTTGGTCCATGGCCTTTTGCGAAAAATTTTGACCCGATTTTATCAACTGCAATAGCCTGCATAATTCTGGGTGCACCCAGAATACTTCCCAATGCTGATGAAAGTGTAGCTCCCCAAATCCCCGCCACGACCAATTCAGGTATCCATGCAGTGTTGAGAAGTATCTGCGAATCATTGGTCAGTGCCTCTCTACTTACGGTGAACGAAAAGAATATGGCTAGAGCGACATAAATAATGAAGCCCGTAGTGATGGCTGCAATTGTTCCTTTGGGAATGGATCTTTTAGGGTCTTCCAAGTCGCCCGACATGCTAACTCCCGCACTAAATCCAGTTACTGCAGGAAAGAAAATGCCAAACAACACCATAAGTGAAGTAGCGTTTGGAGAACTATAAAAAAGTGGACTTTCTGTAGTGAACTCGTGCTGTCCATAAAGAATAGAAATTAAAGACAGAACTATAGCTATCAAAATAAAGAACTGTGCTTTGATAGCAAGGGACGTGCTTATGAAAGTAATTATGGTTAGTACAATTAGTGCCAACGATCCAGCAATCCGTATATTTGATATGTCCGATGAAAACCCAAAATAGGGTAGAAAACTTTCAGAAAAACCAATTAAATATAGACTTATGCTAAATGATAGTCCCACAAAAAGTGCAAGCCCTAACGTACCTCCAATAGGTAATCCTAAACTTCGAGAGATGATGTAGTAAGGCCCTCCAGCTTCCACTTTTTTATCGGTCGCCATTGAGGAGATACTGAGACCTGTGGTCACTGAAATGATATGCGCTACTACAATGATCCCTAGTGTATACCATAATCCCGCCTCTCCTACTATTTGAGGAAGCCTCAAGTACATGATCACACCGAGAATAGTCAATATTGAAGGGACGAAGACGCCACCAAAAGTTCCAAACTTTTTAACTTTTGCCATATAGTGATCGGGATTACTTAGGTTTTTTCGACCTTCAAGACCTTATTTTTTAAATTAAGTCACAAAATTTACTCATAAACTGTGACTAGTTTTAAGAAATAAGTCCCAAGAATAAAGAAAATCAATGGAATACCTAAATGCCTATACCCAGACAATTGCCATCTCATTGATCATCATCATTTCTTACTTATTCAATTTCATTTCAAAAAAATCCAAGGTTCCCAGTGTGTTGTTGTTGATAGGATTAGGTGTTGGTATCCAATATCTACTAAAATTGGTTGAGATTAATTTAGATAACCATATTATGTCCGCACTCGAGTTGTTGGGTGTGGTAGGATTGATCATGATTGTTTTGGAGGCAGCTCTTGATTTAAAGCTGGAAAAGGATAAAAAACCTTTGCTTGTCAAATCCTTCATTATTGCATTGATAGCATTGGTTGGTACAGCACTATTAGTAGCCTATATTTTTAACCTTGTGCTTTTTGATGACTTCCTGACCTCATTGGTTTATGCAATACCACTTTCTATTCTAAGCAGTGCGATAATTATTCCAAGTGTTAGTTCACTTTTGGATAAAAAACGAGAATTTATGATCTACGAAAGTACTTTCTCTGATATTCTCGGAATCATGTTTTTCTATTTTGTGCTAAGTGGCTCTGAAGCCAGTCAAACCAGCGAGATAGTGATGGAAGTATCAGGTAGCATAGTGATCACTATCGTACTTTCAATACTTATCAGCTACTTAATGGTGATTTTGCTTCAAAAGCTAGAATCTAAAGTGAAGCTCTTTTTTCTTATTGCTATTCTGGTACTGCTCTACTCTACTGGTAAGATGTTCCACTTATCGTCTCTACTGATCATCATGGTGTTTGGGTTGGTGCTGAATAACTATAGGCTATTCTTCCGAGGCAGATTGAAAAAATGGATAAAACCAGATGCATTAGACCATATCACTGAAGACTTTCATGTGGTAACTATGGAAACCGCTTTCGTAGTTCGCACATTCTTCTTCGTCATCTTTGGCATGACTCTGGACTTTTCAGGACTCTCCGATTTACCCTCATTGTATATTGCCATGGCTGTTCTTGGGATTACTTACGTACTTCGTTTTATTCTGCTAAAAGTCATCGTTAAGAATAGTATCACACCACAACTTTGGATCGCTCCAAGAGGTTTGATTACAGTATTGCTTTTCTTTTCTATTCCGGCTCAATTTATTGATGAGCGTTTCAATCCATCTATTTTACTCATTGTGATACTGGCAACTAGCATCATCATGACAACTGGACTGATTTCTAAGAAAGAAGATATTGAGGAAGTGAACGAACTTTCATTTACTGATTGGGAAGAGTTAGATAAGGAGGTTGAGGAAATGAAGGAAAAAGAAACTATCTAAACCCCTGAAAGAAAAATAGAAAAACTATGACAAAGCGGGAAAAATAGCTCTGAATCAGAGTCCTTACCTCCACAAATTCCAACATAAAGTGATGCTGAAGACTCAATCTATTCGGACAGTAGCAATTCAGTTTTTACTCCCTAAACTCCAGTTGGGCGATTTGCCTTGACTCCTTATTGTCTGTCAGTTGGACCGCAATTCGTTTAGTCTCTTGTTTTGATGTACCATAATTCGTTGTGAGCGTCCCGTATATCGTAACAGGGCCTGTAATGGTTTGTCGAGACTCGCTATAATAATTGACATAAACAGTATAGAAACCTCTCTTAGCTTCTTTTAGTGAGTATTCCTCAGGACCATAGCCCTCAGTAAAGTCCCTGCTTATTTTACCTCCTATTTTTGTGTTTGGATGGCTATAGAAGCACTTTTCTCCATTGGGATCGATGACCCACAAATCAATGTCACTATCATTACTACTCCAGTCGATTACTATTCGAACATCCAATGGCATTGGCTCGATTAGTTCCTTGCTTACAGAAGAAAGATCGAGTTCATCTTTGTACAAGGAAATCAAATTATTCAATTCATTAAGGACAACATCCTTAATATCTGCGAATCGAGCCCAATCTTTATTCAGCACATAGTTAAAAAGCTCAAGCGCTTGTTGATATTGTTTGTTCTCAATGTATGCCAAAGCAAGATCTCGATACGATTGAGGTTCTTCTGGTCGTAGTTCCTTTATTTCCAGAAATAGTGAAACACTCATTTCAATTTCATCCTCATCTAGGAGGCGCTTAGCTACCGCCCTTATAAGTTCTGGATTTTCCAGATCCAATTCTATCGCATTAGAAAGAATTCGAACGGCTATCTTATTCATGCCTTTGTCAAAAAAGAAATCTGAAACCTGAATAAAAAATGCTGGTCGTGTGCTGTTTTCCTCTTTCAGTTTAAAATAAAGTTTCTCATGGTTTTCTGCAGCACCTCTTAACTCTTCCATATAGGGTGCATCTGGAAGCCAAGCCAGCACCTTAATAGAAGAGCCGCCAGATGTAGATTCAACAGAAGATTTCGCTCGACTTGTTGCGCTATAACCGGTGACAACCACTTCCTGTAAAGCCTCTTCTTCGGGAGCCTCTTCTAATATAATGTATGCTTCCTCATCAGCTGACTCGACTTCAACGCCTGCTACAGTTCCTTGGAGGGATCTTGAGACAGCACTAGAATCATCTACTTGATCCTTGTCTTCCTGTGATATAATAGGAGGTGAAGCATACCAATTTTTTAATGAACTAAATCTTTCAAAATTTCTCTGAAAAATCGCTTTGGGATCGGGTTTGGATATTTCTTTCTGGGCAATTAATCGATCATATTCTTTCTTTAATTCAATCGGTGGTTCTATTTCGTACTCCGCATAATCCTCGACTCTGTCCAAAACAATAAAGGAGCTATTCTTTGTGACGATGTTGTGTTTTTGGGCTAGTGTGAATATTGCTTCTTTATTCCTTTGGTAGTCAATATTTAAAGTCTCTATTTTTTTACTTGCCCATAATCGGGAAATTGGGGCTGTTGATTTTTTTTCTATTTCGAAGCTTTGACTTTTAGTTACATTATTCCTATCTCCATAGTTAATTTTTATCCTTGCTTTTTCAGTCTTTAGAATGCCAGCAATTTCAAAATACTCACCAACTCTTTGGGGAAGATTAGGATATACTTCTTTGAAATCCGCATTTGAGTAACTACTTGATAAGAATTTTTCTTCATCCTTTTGCAATATGTTAAGTGCGTCTTTGGTAGAGGTTTTATGGAGGTTGATAAACTCACCATTGGTCTTTCTTGCCAACTTTTTGAGTAGACTGTAATTACTCCCTGAGCTGGAAGTAATTGTATGAACTACATTTTTAGGCATCCTAATATCCTCAGTTCCAATTGTATTGATACCATCAGAAAACAAAAGTATCTCATCATACTTTCCATGAAGATTGATTTGATCAAATCGGGTAGCTCCATCATACGTAAGCTCACGAATACATGAAATGACTGATGGAATGCTTCCTCCAAAGTTTTCACTTTCGTTCATTACCGCATTAAAGGAGGTCACCGATATCTCTTTTACGTCCGTCAATGAGTTCAGGTAACTCTCGAGCAACTTCAACTCTTTTTCAATGTCACGCTTGGCTCCTGAAGATGAATTATCCCAAAAGATTCCGACCTTCTCTGATTTTTTTTGATTGGTAGCTGAAAGAGTAGGTGGCTTAATATTTAAATAAAAGTAGGTCTCCCCTTCAAACTCATGCGTGAATAATTGATGATCGCTTCCACCAAATCTTGGTAAAGTAAATTTGATTGGATTAGATGAAGAAAAATTCTTTCTAGAAAGAGATAAAACAAACGCATCATTTGCGTCATCAAATTGAATGTTTTCGAATTCACTCAAAATGGCCTTATCAGTTTTTCGACTCTTAATAGCCTTTACATTCAGGTTAAATTCACCAATGCTTTTAGACGTTTCTATTGGTAATGAGTAGTACAGGTTGTTCTTATCTCCGCTTAATGTTTCCGAAATAGCCAATACTACCCGTTTATTTCCTTTTGATGAGATCGGATAAATTCTGGTCTTAAAGAAATTTCCTTTCGTGATATTGATAATACCCGGATCAATGTTTTGCCTCGTGACTGCTTCAAAAGCTTGTCTTGCCTTCACTTTTTCAATGACTACCCCTTCTCTGAGCTTACCATTAACGCTCAACGCATATCTACATATCTCCTGCCCCTCACCTAGAGGAAGAGATAACTCACCTTCCAAATCCCTGCTTTGGGGATTGAAAAAAATAATATCATAAGTAGTAGTCGCAATATTTCCAATGATTTCAACATTCACATCCAGGCTTGATATCTCCAGTTCCCGTTTTTTATCATCATTTCCAATTGTCAAGGATGGGATTTGACTGAAACAGGTCGAAAAAATAAACATGGCAATAAATGTGAAAAGCGTTTTCATTATGTATGTGTTTTGATGTTACATATAGAGATGCGCGCTAGGGGGAAATTCCATAAAAGCGTCTTTTTTTTCTACTGTTTAACACAACTATTATGCCTCTAATATTATTCATATCAATATGCTTGTTCCACTATTCCGCTTCTTTCACTACTTGTTAACTCATCAATGAATTTATCCAAATAGCGAATTACTGCATCAGTGATCTTCAATACTCCTATTGGATATAACAAGCAGAAGTTCAAGAATTGTTCGAATACACAAGTGAAGATGGAATTATTTAAGATAGGACTTGGCGGGAGTTTGTAAGGAAAATTAAGTTTGAATAACCTAAGGGCGTTTAAATGACTAGCTTTGATTAATGACATTTATCGATAAAGTATTAAAGGTACCTTCTTACGGTTGGGCAGATGAAAAAAATCAGCTCATTGTACCTAGCAAAAAACAACTTTTTAATGAGTTTTTTGCTCGGATAAATGTTTTCGCAAATAAGAAAAATTGGATCTCTTCCATAAGTTGGATGATGGTATTATCCATGCTTCCATTTTTCTTTTTCTTTATCGTTTTCCATTTTAGCTTAGGTACATTCGCTTTTTTTATGCTTTACGCAATGATCATCATGAGTACACATGGAACTATTTGGTTTCATAGGTACTGCACTCACAAAGCATATACTTTCTCCCATCCTTTCTGGCGTTTTATTACTCAAAATCTTGTCATTAAAACCTTTCCTGAAGAAATCTATGTGATATCTCATCATGTTCATCACGCCAAATCAGATCTACCAGGAGATCCATACAACGCTCAAGGGGGATTTCTGTATTGCATGATGTCAGATGTCAACCATCAAAGTATCGCAGAAGATCTAAGTGAGTCTGAATATAGAAAAGCATCTAATTTCATGAGTCATTCTGGAGTATCAATGAATTCTTATGCGAAGTATCAAAAATGGGGATCAGTAGCTAGCCCGTTATACACGGTATCATTATGGTTGCTCAATTGGTCTTTTTGGTATGCCTCATTTTATTTATTGGGTGGTCATGGATTGGCATGTGCTGCTTTTAGTGCCGCTATGTTTTGGTTTGTGCTTGTAAGAGCTTTCAATTACACAGGTCATGGAAAAGGAAAAGTGAGTCACAAAGAGGGTATTGATTTTGATAGAACCAACCTCTCTATCAATCAATCCAGACCTGGATGGTTTTCTGGAGAGTGGCACAATAATCATCACCTATATCCAAACAGCGCACGTGCAGGTTTTCTTCCGTATCAATTGGATTTGGCTTGGGTATACATTTACTGCTTGAACAAAGTCGGAGCTATATCCACTTTCAAGGATGACAAAAGAGAATTCTTAAGCAAGTATGTTCAAGCTAAACATGAGTAGTATAGACTTAGCAGAAAAAGTAAGACTCTAAGTCTTACACCTCATCGTTTTCAAAGTATTCGTCATATACATCAAATAATGTATCTTCCAGCTCCATTCCGTATTCTGCTTCAATTTGATTTTTGTAAGATTGATAGGCTTCTGCATTTTGATTATTCATTTCAAAATTTCTATTGATAATAGTAAAGTCCTCAAAGGATACACTTAATCGTTCTATATTTTC
The DNA here is from genome assembly GCA_039984955.1 of Marinobacter alexandrii. Classification (NCBI taxonomy): domain Bacteria; kingdom Pseudomonadati; phylum Pseudomonadota; class Gammaproteobacteria; order Pseudomonadales; family Marinobacteraceae; genus Marinobacter; species Marinobacter alexandrii. The sequence continues at coordinate 28,230 of JBDWTN010000008.1, read as the reverse complement.
CATGACAATGTTTTTTTGGTTTACATAGCAAATATCTGAGGGACCCTTTAGCTTAGTTAGCGTGTTTTAAGTATTTGGAAAAAATGAGTGATTCACTTATTTGCCAACCTAAACCTGCAACCATAAAATGATTCCTCTACATAAAGAATGACTGACTCCAACTCCATCTATCATCAACTCATTTCTCAAGAGTTGCAACAATGGCAATCAGCCATGAAACGAAAGCCTTCATTCTGGAATCGTACGACCAAGAAGGTGCAAAAAAAAATCAATAGAATTATTCCTGAGAAGGTTCATAAAGCGATCACTAAGGCAATCAAAGAGATTACTCGAGCAGTGATCTTCGGTTCTGGATTTACCACTCGTACGCGAAAAGAAGTAAAAACTTTAGAAGAGATAGAAATCAAGGTGAAGGAACGTATAAACTTCTATTCTTCTTCTGCAGCCGTGGAAGGAGCTGCTACAGGTTTTGGAGGATTCTTACTTAGCCTGGCAGATTTTCCACTTTGGCTTACACTTAAGATGAAGATGCTATTCGAGATAGCTTCCAGATATGGTTATGATACTAAAGACTATAAAGAACGAGTCTATATTCTGCACATCTTTCAGCTTACTTTTTCTAGTCAGGAGCGTCGCAATGAGGTATTTGAGACTTTGGAGAACTGGGAACTAATCAAGGATCAATTACCTGATGACCTAAACACTTTTGACTGGCGAACCTTTCAGCTAGAATATCGAGATTACATTGATTTAGCTAAATTATTGCAGCTTATCCCAGTCGTTGGTGCTCTTGCAGGTGCAATGGTGAATCACAAGCTCACGAATAAGCTGGGCAAGACTGCCATGAATGCTTATCGGATGCGAGAAAAAAGGTTTAAGGAGATGAAGCTTTTAAAAGGTAGCGATCAATTGTATCTGAAGTAGGTAGGCCGTCCTTGTTTATTTATTCAATGTCCTCGAACCGGACGGGTTCTTCATTTTTGGCTTAGCCCAAAAACGAAGCAAAAACCCCAAGGCTATGAATAAATTCTTAAAATTCAGCCTGTTAAGGGTAATAAATCCAAACTTCCCGCTAGTCAGCGGGTCAAACAGTGGATTTATTTTTCGATATTCAGCAGACTGAATTTTTAAAAGAATTGATTCAAATGCCATACAAAAACCCCAAAATAAGCACTTTTTAGCTGAAATTGTAGTTTAGTTATCTGTGAAATAAATGTTTAAAGGGTGCATAGAGCTACTCAATCCTCTTTTTTCTTCAAAACAATTATCAAGGATACTCTAAGTAGGCCTTTGACTGACTGAATTGTGTTCATCTGCATTGTAATAAATTACTTTCACACCCAAGAGAGCAGAATAATATATGATAGAAATCATGTTCATTTGAATTTAATTGGCATTAAGCTAGCTTAATGCCATGTCTAGTTTTAAGATACGTCCGCGCTTTAAACAGAGAATCTCTGGCACGAAAGAAGACCTTGAACAAATGCTTCTGACCGGAATTAAGCAGAAGGAAAGCCAATTCATCACAAGTCATTTACCTGGACATATCTACATCCGAATACATCCGAGCCAACAACATTTTTGGTCTCCCCAACTTCATCTTTCTTTTGAGCAAGATGAAGATAACGTGATTGTAAGAGGACTTTATGGTCCTAATCCTACTGTTTGGGCGATTTTCTTTTTCGGATATGTGGCTCTGGGTATTCTGACTTTGTTTATTGGGATGTGGGGACTAACCAGATGGAGTCTAGACCTGGATTCTTCTATTCTTTGGTTTATCCCTGCTTTTGCATTGATAGCTGTTATCCTTTACATATCAGCACAAGCTGGTCAAAAACTCGCAGCACAGCAGTTGTTTGACATTCATCATCTCTACGAGGAACTAACAGGTGATCACGTAACTGTGGGATGATTTTTGAATTTTACAGAGTAGATTAGCCAATTAATCCTTAATCCACTTTTCCAGCACATTTGCGAGAGCATTATTGATGATGGGTTTGCTGACAAAATCATCCATCCCTGCCTCGTAACATTTCTCTTTATCAGCTCTCATAGATCCAGCAGTTAAAGCGATGATTGGAGTTCGAACATCAATTTCTATTTCCCTAATCTTTCTTGTCGCATCATAGCCATCCATTTCAGGCATCTGCACGTCCATCAGAATAACATCTGGCTTTTCACTTTCATATAGATCCACCGCATCTATGCCATTCTCTGCTTCAATTACCTTAGCATTCGGGAGTGCTTTTTTTAACATCGCTTTAGCAATAACCATGTTGTTAGCGTTATCCTCTGCAATCAAAACTTTCAGTTTATCACTTGTCGAAACTACTTTCTTAACTGTATTGACTTTAGAGTTCCCCGATCCAACTTTTGTATGATCACTAGAAAGTCTGAAGGATACTTCAAAGAAAAAAGTACTGCCTTCTCCATGAGCACTTCTGACTTCCAGCTTACTATCCATTAATGATAGCAGGGTATTGGATATGGATAATCCCAACCCAGTCCCTCCGTACTTTCTGGTTGTGGACGAATCTTCTTGTGAAAATGCTTCAAATATTTTTTCAACATTTTCAGGCTTAATACCAATTCCCGTATCTCTTACTGAAAATCTTAGGCGAACCCCTTGGTCTTTGTCTTCATCCAAGGCCTCAACTTTCAATTCAATTTCGCCTTTCTTGGTAAACTTCGTAGCATTCGCCAAGAGATTTACCAATACCTGTCTTAGGCGGATATCATCGGCTAAGACATATTGATATTTGCGGTCAACAAGTGACAGTTTCAATTCGATATTTTTTCGACTTGCCTTATAACTAGTCATTTGCACCACATGATTACAAAGCTCAAACAGGTCAGTATGCTCCACAACCAACTCCAATTTTCCAGCCTCCAACTTAGATAGATCCAGGATTCCGTTAATGATTCCAAGTAATCCTAGTGATGATTGATTTACTATTCCAAGATGTTTTCTCTGTGTATCGTCCAGATCCGTTTCCAAGACCTGATCGATATAGCCTATGATTGCATTTAAAGGTGTTCTTATTTCATGACTCATCTGAGCTAAAAACTGAGATTTCGCTTGACTTGCGTACTCAGTCTCCTCTTTTGCTCTATCACGTTCCATGATTCTAATTTCAAGTTCTTTTTTCTTACTCCTTACATTTTGGTAAAAGCCATACACCACAATAAGTAAAGCCACTAATAGAATTGCTATTAATAAGGTCAATCTAAAAAGCCTTTCTTGCACTTCAAAAAGCTCTTGATTTAAGGTAGACTCTTTTTTCAAGTCTTCAATAATCAATTCTTTCTCACGGCTTTCATACACCGTCTTCAATCTTGCTGTCTCTTCCGTCAGATTAACACGAGCTAAACTGTCATTCAACACTAATATTTCTTCGTAGAGATCCGGTAATAATTCAATTTGATTTGCTCGCCTCATTAGTTGGGCCTTCAAAACCTGGCTGTCATAGTAAACTTTCAGTGCAGCTATGCTTTTAGCTATTTTTTCTGCTTTTTCAATGGATTGCATCCCCTCCGAAATACGATCGGTATTGAGGTATGCTTTTGCCAATAGAATATAAGAGTAGGATAGGCTATAAAGATCTTGGGAGATCTCATCCAATTTCATTGATTGTTCAAGGTTGGCTATTGCACGTGAGTAGTCAGGCAATTCAAGGTATGAAATAGCCAGATTTGAGAGCGTTACCGAACGTCCACGATCATCTCCTAAAGAATCAACGATGGTATAAGCTCTTTCGAAGTATTCCAATGCTTCTTTATAATTCCTTTCTTTTTGGAACAACTCTCCAATATTATTCAATCCATATGCTACGCCTCTGACGTCACCTAAAATCTTTTTTAACTCAATTGACTCATTATAAAATTTTCGGGACGTTTCCAGATCTTCTAAGTTTTTATACGCAATTCCCAGATTGTTTTTGACTCTTGAAATGCCCAATGTGTCTTGTAGTTCTTCCAGCAAAGCGAGCGATTCCTGATAATAGACAATCGCTTGATTGGAGTTGCCCTGAATGTCATAAGAAATGGCCTTATTCTTGAGTGCTTGAGCTTTTCCTTTCAAATAATCGATAGAAGTCGATAATTTAATCACTTCATCAAAGATAACTCTAGACTCTGTTGGGTCGGTAAATAATAGATCAAAACCTAATGTATTCAATGTATCAACCCTGCCAGTAACACCTAGTTCATTAGGTAAAGCCGCAAGAATACTATCTCCTTGTTGAGCATAAGAATAATTTGGATAGGAGATCAGAAAAACAACTATCCATGTAAGTGAAGCATAACGAAAAGAACCTAATTCGTTCATTATACTTTAAAAGTATCCAAAGACTTAAAGATTCGCTAAGACTTAGTAGCTAAAGATGAGAATAAGCCCTATTTATTAATACTTCACCAATTTTAATACTTCTCTAGCTCATTTTTGTAAATGATTGATCTACTCATTCCTTCTGGAACGTAAACATCCAATCGTATATACTCATATTGAAAGCATCATAATCTGTACTTTCATCTCCCATTCCGCTACCGTCATACGTCCTCGTCCATGAATTGTGACCTACACCAGGATAGATTGTCAATTTTGCACGTGTCGTAGGATTTGCCTCATTGATAGCTTCTACCATATTGATAGAACCTGCAGTACGAACGGTATTATCATTATCCCCATGAAAGGCCCAAATTGGGATATCAACATACTGGTCACCTTTGGATGTATTTCCTTGTCCAGCTATAGGAACCACTGCTGCAACAAACGAATCTGATCCATATTTGGCAATGTATGCGAAACTTCCTATTGCACCTAGACTCAAGCCTGTCAAATATATTCTGCTTTCATTGATATTATAGTTATCAATCAGGTATTGAATAAAGTCATGGACGTTATCAGCATTCCAATTCTCACCTGTGGGCAACTGAGGTGCCACTACTATCATTGGGAAAGTCGGAGACCACATTTCTGTTTCTATCAGTTTCAGAGGCCCATGTACCAAGACTTTTTTCAGGTCATCCGGATTGGTATCACTATTGCCCTTTTCGCCCGAGCCGTGCAAAAAAACAAGAAGTGGATAGTCAGCTGAGTTTTGATTATATCCACTTGGCGTATAGACGTAATGTCCATATACAGCTGATGTCGATCCAAGTACCTTCGCTTCATTTATGCCTCCTTCATCGATTGGCAATGAGTTCAGATCACCTGGATCAGTAGAGTCATCATCACCACAAGAGAATAGAAAAAAAAGAAGAAGAGTGAAAAGTGAGAATTGGTTTTTCATAGCTGTGTCAAAAAATTTTTCAACAATTTTAGATAAACTAGATAACAACACAAGGATCATCTTTGAATTAAGGCTTGTATTTAGCTTCAGGCTATTGGGGAAAATGCCGTCAGCAATTGGTTATTAACCTCAGTTCGATTTAAAAAATTTGTAAAACCGTCATTGCACTCTAGTAAGGGAATTGCGGGAAGCTGTGACAACCCCCAGTTTTCTTGAGACTACCACGCCATTTCGCTAATTATTTTATAAGTAAAATGGCTCGTAGTGACGGTAAGGACTGTTTTGATGGAACTCTGAGGTTATTACCTTTTTTAATCCTTAATCAATCGTACGACTTCTGCAGAATTGTCTAATTGAACACTTAAGAAGTAAACTCCCTTCGGTAGTTGAGAAAGGTCAATATTGACTTTGGAATGAGTCCTTTTCAAGGATACATCCACTTCTTTTCCTTGACTATCATAAAGCTGTATATCTTCAAAACTTATATGTTCACTCTGTATTATAAATACATCTTTTGATGGGTTAGGGAATACTTCTAACTCTGTATCAATTCCTCTAAAGTTTATCATCCTAATATCCGAATATTCATACTGACCATCAAAGTCCGTTTGCTTCAACCTATAATAAGAAAATCCATTTAGTGGGCTATTATCTACGGTGATATATTCAGTAATCTTACTCGAACTTCTTGATCCTTCTACGGTTGAGATCACGCCCCACTTTTCTGAATCAGCTGATCTTTCCACGCTGAAAAAATCATTATTTAACTCGCTTGCAGTGGACCACTTCAATTTGACTGATTTGATTGAAGGTTCTGCTTCAAAAGCAATCAGTTCTATTGGTAGTGGAGTTGTCACATCTGTATTTCCAAGGGTAAATCTGTCACCATCCTGGAAATCTATATTTGAAAAGGTAGCTACATCGTTGGAAACCGATCCTTCAATTGGAGTTACATCATTGTCATCAAATCCATCACCATCACGATCAATGAGCAATCGAAGATCACTGCCCAAGGATGAGCCTATTCCTGAGAAGTCAATAGAGATGGAGACTGTTCCTACATCTCCTGTTTCTGTAATTCTCCAAATGCGTGATAGTCTTTCCTCTATAATAGTTCCATCAACATCCGTTACATCAGTACTGGAGATGTTTGTATTGTCATGTCCCCACATTAGGAATTCGCTATCAGCCAGATCAGAAGGATCCCACATTCTCACAACCCCCGAACCTCTAGCATCTGTATGGTTTGAGCCATCGGAAGCCTGGCCAATCCCAGCAACTTCATAGTCAAAATCTCCATTTCCACTATCATCCATATCATAAACATCATTTGCAGTCAGCGTTATATCGTATTTAGCTGCTAGATAATTCGTGGCTATTATTCGTTGGGCCGTATTGACTTCTGTATCGAACATGGCTATTTCGGCAATATTTCCAGTTAGCCTAAACCCTGTTCCTGTACTTGGACCAGAGCCCCTTCTAGCACCAATCAAAACATCTGCAGTTGCTTCTGCGGCAGTACCTACTCCTTGTGCAGCAAAATTCACTCCCTCATCCGTCCATGAATCTTTTTGAGTAGCATTATTAGTACTCGATGAAACAAACCAATCATTGGTAGCCGTAACTGAGCCTACATCTGCATTACCTCCAATGAAAGTAGTGAATCTTGATGTTCCCGCGTTATCATCAATGGTATACTGATAGTGCCTTGTTGCTTGAGTCGCTTTTGAAAAAAAAGTGCCCTGGGGTGTTGCTCCTGCTACATTGTATACGATGAAAAAGGACCAGCTATCTGTACCAGGTGTTAAGTTCAATGCTGCCACATTCCCTAAATTCAAGAAATCTCCTCCATCAAAACTTATCGATGGAAAACCATTAACATCATTTGTATTGAAAGTGGGCTCTTCAGCAGAAACACCACTCGAAGAGGCTGTCAAGCTATTACCTGAAGCATCTGTCCAGCTTGAAACCGCTGTTCCATCGCTAAGACTCAGATCATCGGCCTTTAACCATAATTGATTATTACTTGCATCACCTACTCCACCTGGACCTGTATTTCCAGTGATAAAACTACCAGAAGGGGTCCCACTTGAAAAACCACCACAATTAGTAGTACAAGTAATCGAGAATGAGGAACATACTTGTGCTGCTGTCGCAGAATTTAAGTATTGGACGGTAGGGTCTCCTCCTCCATTTCCTGTATCAACAGTTCCATCTCCACAAAGTACAGCATCTGTGTGATCAATGTAAAGATCATCACCAGCAGTCGATGTATTGTCAATGATTGTTCGGCTATCACCACTTAGGATAAAATCATCTCCAACTGTAAAAGTTGCTGTAGATGAAACATTTAAAGAACCTAAAATGATGAGATCTCCAGTCGTATTAAAACTTCCTCCATTTTCAACAGAAAAAACATCGGCTGTCATCATTCTAACACTTGCAGTTATGGTTCCTCCATTGGAAACAATAATGTCTCCGGTGTGATAAAACGCATTCAGATCAGATCCTGTAAACGCCCCAACATTGGTTAAGGTCAGTGCATCGGCAGTAGTTTCATTCCCATTGTCATTTGTATCATCAATGGTGATGGTATGCCCACTCCTAATCACTACATTATCTGATCCTCCAGGTGCGGTGGCAGCAGCTCCGGAAGAACCATCAGATGTTAACGTCCATGATGCAGGGGTTTCCCAATCACCAGTTGCAAACGTATAATAAGTTGTTTGTGCAGATAAAGCGTTTGTTGCAGCCAGCACAGCTACAATTAACGCATTTTTCAATGCGAGTTTCATCACGAGATGGTTAAAAAGGCGAATATTTAAACAAATACGGTACTCAAAAATAACAAAAAGTAAGTGATTAGCCTTTCAAGAATAAATCTTAAAGTTCAAACGTTATTTGTTATAATAACCTCTAGGAATCGTTTGATCTAATGTTTACTATATGTTTTGGCAACCAAAGGCAAGTTTCAATCTATCCTAAAGCTTCGCTTTATTGAAGTAAGTTGTTGCTTCAAAATCTGAAACATTCATAGCGATAGCTGGTACATGTGGCAGCATTTCATTCAGCTTAATAACAATGGATTTCGATAGCGCTGCTTTTTGCTCGGTTGTTCGGCCCTGCATGATATAGCCAAACACATGAATAAATGGATGATCTAACTTCCCCCCTACCATTGACTTTTCAAATCGCTCAATTCTTACTTTGATGTCAGATTCCGCAAATAGCCTGCTGGCTACCGCCTCATCATGGATGGCTTTAAGAAATGTCCCTTCTTTTTCAGATGTAATAGTGTTATTGTTAGTATGTAACAGAAAGTGAGGCATACAGAATTGAAGGATGTTGAAAATGGTATGGGACAAAAGAAAATAAACATCTCATGTCTCAAGGAATAAGGTCTTAAAAAAATTTGATATTAATAATCAAAAATTATTTCATCCGATCAAAATAGTGATTGTCAAAATAGTCAAATACACTATCAATAATATTTCTTTTGCTTTCATGATTTCGATTTTAAGTCCTGATAACTGTTAACGAATTTTGAGAGCAGTGTTTCATTTTTTGTATGAAAAGTCAAGAATAGCAGATGAGTTGTGTCAAAAAAGTCATGAATAAGACTATTGCTGATCAACCAGTTAATTTTTAAATAACTCGAATTAGTCAGATACCCCGAGTTTTTTCAAAATATCATTCATCAAACACCACTTAGTAAATGAAGACTGTAGTAAGTTGGCTCCTACAAATGATGTGAACCATAACCAATTTTGATTGACATAGATCGAAAGAAGTAGGGTTATCAAAATAAAAATTCCTGCTATAGCATTTACAATTCTGTTTACCATCTTTTATTGGGATTAATCTAGTGAGAAAGGCTATCAAATTATAGCTCTGCTTCTTTCATTTCAGAAAAGGTCTTATAGATGCTTAGATTATGCTTTGTGAATTTGGACATAATTCTCGCAGCTCCTCTGATGAGAATATTATCTGATACTAAAATTATTTTTTCGGTTTGACCTATGTATGAATCCATGTATTCCATCCATAGATCTTTCGCTTTCTTATCAAAACCTTGCATATTTTGACAATCCCAGATATGTACAAAATTTTTACCTGGACTCTTATCACAGTATTCTTTCCAAGCTTCCGTTGCAGTTACAGATGAATCATATGTGAATTTATCTTTAAATATAAAATGGATATAGTTTTTCCCATTCTGATAAAACGTCTGAATAGCTACTTCATCTTCTTTAACAACAAATATGGGAATAGTTAAATCACTCATAACTAGTTATTTACGTTTTGCTTAATCTTCAACAAAGCTAATATTATCAACTGATAATAGGTAGGAGCAAAATGTCGATTGATCGAGGGATTAAGGCAGTTGATAGTCATGGAATAAATACATTAGATGGGTTATGTTCTAATCTTTAAATAATACAAATCATATAAGGTATAAATGAGGAAAAGTATTGTGGATGAAAAAGCACCAATTAACCATCTACAAAACGATCAAATTTCATTTTTGGCATCATTTTGACTTAGTATGTACCAAAGGTTAAGATGTTTCACTAAATGAATTGCAGATGAAAAGGCTATATATTCTCTTATTAATTATCGGAATTGTATCAGTAAGTTGTAATCAAGGTCCTCCTGGTCCAGAGGGTATTCCAGGTCGTGATGGAATAGACGGAGTGAATGGAGACGAGGGGTTTACATTCGAATATGAACTAAGTTTCACAGCTCCAGATTATAGTGTCACTCTCAATATCCCAAGAGATTTCACCGTGTTAGATTCCGATGTAATGCTGGTCTACTTTTTATGGGGTGTAACCGATGATGGCGCTGAAGTCTGGAGAGCCTTACCACAAACACTTTACTTCACAGATGGAGTATTGGCTTACAACTACGACTTCACAAAGTTTGATGCCAATGTCTTTCTGGACGGCACAGTAGACTTGGATGGCTTGGGTGCGGATCTTACTGATAATTGGATTGCCAGAGTAGTAGTGGTACCTGCTCAATTCTCAGGCAGAATAGATTATTCAGATTATAACGCTGTAAAAGATTACTTTGACTTATCTCCTTCTAAGTTGGCAACTAAGAACTACAAAAAGCGATTCTAATTAGCGCATTTGAGATAGATATTCAGCAATTAGGGGACTAAGCGAGTTTAGCTAGTCCTCTATAACATCAATCCACCCGGTGATACATCTCTCATTCAAACTTCAAATGATGAACATGCTCATCAATGATGTCTATTCGGTAGGTAATGCTATTGACGTACTTGACCAATTCTTTCTCAAAACTCTTGATGCCTTTTTCATATTTCCGAATAGTTTCTTCGTCAAAGGAATCTTGAATAATTTTCAATGAATTGCACTCATCCTGCATAAAGAGCTTAAATTTTTCTGTAGAATATTCAGATTCCAGTTTTTCAATGTCTTTTAATGTTGCTGCTGCCTCCTTGTCTTCATTGGTGTCAAATTTCTCTTTTACAATGAAATATAAGCTTGTATCCCAATGGTGGATCATATCCAATAATTCTATTGTTTCAGCTTTATAATCTTTTGTCAAGCAAAATTCCTGAACACCCTGATAGTCTTTAAGCTTAATGGCTGTTTCATCCCACCTGATGGTTAGCTTATCAATAACAGCCACAATGTTTACATCCTCTTGAGCAAGAGTAAGTGTACATAAACCCAGAAAGAGAAAAATTGCTAAAAATAGATTTTTCATGTAGTAAAACTAAGATATCAAACGTTAAGAGTCCTAGTTTACTATTTGTCTGAGCAGTTCTTGATATTCTTTCAATTTTGGATCATTATTTACCTGAGCAAGTTCAACACCCTTTTGTAGATACTTCTTTGTAAGCTTCTTATTCCCTTTTCCATGGTAAGCTGACCCCAATCCTATATACATAGCTACCATATACTTTTCATCAGAATATTGTTCAATGCCTCTTTCAAAAAATGTAATGGCTTTATCATACGATCGATACTTCAGGTAATATTGAGCAAGTCTGTTCTGCCAGTAGGCATTAGCGTACCTGCGTGTAGAAAGTACATCTTCAAACTCAGTCATGAATAGATCAAACGCTTCGAATTTGTCTCTTTTCCAAGAGAGCCATATAAGGCTATTCTTAGTAGAATTATCAATTTCAATTGAAACATTAAACCTCTCGCCGCGCTCTTTGAAATACTGATTCAAAAAAGGAATACCTCCTTTATTACGGAACTCATCAAGACTACTGAAGACCAATGGACCATAGTTATGGTAGAAAAATTTAAGCCCCTGATAAATCGAAATGTAAGCTAGAGACTCATGTTCTTCTTCATTAAAAAGTTGATACTTCCAATTGAGTCCTGCGGCATCTATTGACGATAAAGTTTGAGCTGCTTGATCAGAAGCATCTATGGAATAAATATCTTTTTTTGAGCCGGCAATGAATAAAAACCTTTCCTCTTCAGTGTTGAGTGATTCAAGGGTGTCTTCATCAATATATGCTCCATTTGAAGCAATAGCATAATTAAAGGGACTGTCTTTTCTTAAAATCAGTTCACTTGTTAGATAACCACTATTTTCCCAACCAAAAATTATGCGCTCGCTCGAAGTTCTAAATGATTTATTGACATATGGAACCAACTCTGATTCAATAAAGGTGATGAAGGAATCCCATTGATTAAACATTTTTGACCTATATGGTCTATCAACCATATTGACTCCAATAACAATAAATTTTGGCAGGATTCTATCCCCTCTAAGCGATTCATTAATTGCTACTCCATTCATGAAATACCATTGGCCATCCAATATGTAAAGTGTTGGATAATCTTTCCCTCCTTCTTCATAGTCTTGTGGTAGATGAATTTGAACATCTATCTGCTGATCCAAACTTTCAGAATAAATCTTGTGTGTTTCACCGACAACATCACCCTCTTGAGCGCTAAGATTGAATACAAAGGATATGATCAGAAGAATGACTGAGTAGCGCATAGTTTAGTCAATTTGATTTGAGCACTAATTTGCAATCAACTAACTCTTTTCAAGGCACTTTTAGAAGAATTAACAGATCATTAACAGTATAAGAGATAATAGCATTTAAGAATGAGTGATTATCCTTCAAGATTTACTTTGTCAAAAATGGTGTGTGGATAGCTATTCATCCCGTAGATAGTCAACAGGTCTCAATTTGATAGACCATAAGATCTGTTGCAAGTTTGATAGAATGATAACCATTATGAGTATAAGTAGCCCAAGCAAATAATCAGCTATACCAAAATTGATTGAATACGCATAGGTATTTAACCATTGCTGAGACAGGTAGTATGATACAGGCCATGAAATCAGACATGAAATGATAATGATCATCAGATACTCCTTTGTTAGCACCAGCGTAATATCTTTTGCTGATGCTCCTAGAACTTTACGTACACCTATTTCCTTGGTTCTTCTTCTGAATGAGTAAGTAGCCAATCCAAAAGCGCCAAGAGAAGCGATGAAAATTGAAAGAATCGTGAACCATGTCATAATTTTGCTTCCAGCTAATTCACGCTGATACGTGCGTTTTATTTCATCTTCAATAAATGTCAGTTCCATTGGTTTATCTTTATTAAAAGCAGAATAAGTAGCATCGATAGCATTTATTTGTTCTACAATAGAACTTTCAGGTGTGAGCTTAACATTCAAATAATCTGTGTAGTGTTGATGCTTGTTGATATAAATAACAAGAGGTTTCACACTTTCATACAACGATTGAAAATGAAAGTTCTCTACAACGCCAATAACTTTTCCCTTTCTATTATCCGCACGACCTGTGTAGACAGTCAGTTCCATTTCCTTACCAAGTACCTCATCAACAGTACCCATCTGCTCAGCTGCAGCTTTGTTAAGAATAAATGCTTGTCGTTCGTCAGTCTTAAATTCTTCGCTAAAATTTCTGCCAACTATCAATTCAATATCAAAAGTCTTAAAATAGTCTTCATCTACGCCTAAGGTGAACCATTCAAAATCACCATTATCAGAGTACTCCGGGAATTTCACGGTAAATCCATAAAACCCTTGTCCTAGTCCAATCAGTGTGCTTGAAACAGCCACTTCTTCCACAAATGACAAGTTTTTCAACTCTCTTTTCAAGGTTTCATAGTTCTTTGCATCATGATCATCCAGCATCTTTAGCGCAACTACATAATCCTTTTCGAAACCTATATTTTTGGTTTGCAAATAATAATACTGACGGATCAACAACATAGTAAACAAGATCAAAAACATCGAAATTGAAAATTGTACTGTTACTAACACTTTGCGCTGCACTCCCTTGGTCATGTATTTCCCCAAATTATTTCTTATCACATCGATAGAATTGTATCGAATACTTGTGAATGCAGGATAAACTCCTGAAATACCCGTAAGGATTAATGCGCCTGATACAAGCCAAACAAGTGCATACCGGTTTGCCAGGAGATCAGTCAAAATTGATTTATCTAATAATTGGCTAACGACAGGATTCCATAGAAGAAATAGAAAAATTCCGGAAAGTAAAATAGAAACAGTGATCATCAGAAAAGACTCTAAGAAAAATTGCTTTAACAACTGTCCTTTATCCGATCCCATGGCTTTCTTAATGCCTATTTCTTTCGTTCGTTGTTGCCCATTAGCGGTTGTAAGGTTTACATAGTTGATAACCGCGATTAACAAAATGAAGATGCCGAGGGCCAAAAAGAAATTGGTATCTATCTGCGTATTATTAGACTTCCATTCTCCTTGTCGGTTAGAAGATAAGTGAATATTTGTCACTGGCTGAAGAATGACTTCAGGTTGACTATCAACGTAATTGGGGTTTCCTCTTTCCTCCAATATCTTCTGTGCTGTTTTTCCAAATACTTCAACGCTTCCTTGGTTTTCAAATTTCGCATACAGATATGTTGATGGATAAAACCAGTTATCATGCCATGGAATGATCTGATCCAGGCTTTTAAATGAAGCTATAAAATCAAAATTGAAGTGGGTATTAAAAGGTAAATCCTTTATGACGGCTACTATATTAAACTCAAATTCACCTGATCCTTCATCATAACTCAACGTTTTTCCAATTGGATTTTCTTCTCCAAAATACTGAGACGCTTTACGTTCTGTAATAACTAATTGAAATGGCGCATTCATTGCACTATTCAACGATCCCTTAACTACCGTAAGAGGGAAAATGCTGAAGACTGATTCATCAGCAAATACGATTTGATTTTCCTTCTTTTTCTCGTCTGCGCCATATTTCAAATAACCAGGCCATGGCATTAGTCGACTATAGGTTGCTTCTTGAGATACTGTTTCTTGATATAGGTCAATTAAGGGGACAGGACTTTTCGCAGACTCCTGATATTGACCGTCATCCTGAGAATTGATTGCTATTCTGTAGATCTTTTCATGATCTGGAAAGAATGTATCGTAACTATTCTCCTGAAAATAGTAAAGTAGTAAGATAAGAAATGCAGTGATTCCCAGAACCAATCCTGAAATGTTTATCCCTGAAAAAAGTAGATTCTTTTTAAGAACTCTGAGGGAAATTTTGAGATTATGGTTCCATAGTCCTTTGTTTACCGAGTATTTCATAACGATTGGTTTTTTGAAATTTGACCATCTAAAAAATTTGAGTACATCAAAAAGAAAAGTCTGTTTGGCATACGAATAGCTCTTAGAATTTGATTTGATATCGAAAATCTCGAATAAGTCTCCTTCTATTTCCTCCAAATGATCTTTTCTACAAAACCATCGAAGAAAATGTAATACCCATCCTGGAGGTAGGTTATTCATGACAAGGAGGGTCTTATACGTTTGTAAAGCTTGCTTCTGATTTCATATGCCTGATCCAGCGTGGCTTGACCTGCATGAGTCAGCGTGTAAATCCGCTTTCTTCTACCACCTCTTTCCTTTGTTGCGCCTCCCATGACTGAGGTCATAAATCCTTTTTCTTCTAACCTCCTCAGAACCGTATGAATTGCTCCAATATTCATCTCTCTCCCAGTTGTCTCTTTGATTTCCGCAACAATAGCTACGCCGTACGCATCATCTTTTAGAGCAGCGGCTGTTAGTAGAATCAATTCCTCAAGCTCTCCAATAAATGTTCCTTTCATATTCTTATTGATCAAAAGAGTCTTTAGCTCTTTGCTTCTATTTTCCTATTAGGAATATAATTACTCATACAAATATAAAAGAAATAATTATTAGTTTCATATTTGTATGAGTAATCATTAAAGTTTTAAAACCTACCCTGCCAGAATTTCAGGTAGTGATCATCATATCTGTACGGATTATTTTCCTTTACGAGTCTATTATACTCTTTTGCGATTCGAATCAAATCATCCTCTTCATTTCGGTAACCTATGATTTTATCCGTGATCTTTTTCGCAAGCTTGGGATAGTCACCTACCAATTTAGCTGCTTTCTTTTCAAATTTCCCAAGGTAAAAGCCGTCCTCAAGCTCGCTTTCTTTATAGATAGCAAATGCTGAAGAGGTGTTATCTCGAGTGATTGGAGAAGAATAATATTCTCTGTAAATGCTGATTGGTCCTTCCGCATACACAATCATAAAGTCACCTTGTATCGCATTGCCGATCTCAGGGTTCTTTAGTAAGTATCCATCAAATACGATATAGGCTAAATTCTCTTTTTCATATCTTTCAAAATCAATATCCTCTAATGCTTCTTGCTTATTGATCAAAGTAGAAAGCCCTCCAAAAGACCAATTAATCTCTCTGGATGTGCCATCTGAATAAACTAAGAGCACAGGATAAGAAGTGTAGTACGTATAAGTTTCATCAACATCCCAGAAAGTCTCATCGTTGATGTTCAACGCTTTTTCCAAATAGGGTCTTTCTGTAAAGAAAAGTTGCCACTTTTCAGTTTCCAGTGGATCTTGCGCTAAAGCTATTTGTGTTACAAATACAATTAAAATGAATGAAAACAGGTATTTCATGTAAAGGTTTATCTTAATTCATTAGATGTCATTCCAAATAAAACCTTTCGGAACATATACTCTTTAGGTACAACTAATTATCAAAAATGTAAAAGGTTTTCTATTTTCACGAATGATCCACCGATATCTTATTCTCGTCATTGGTTTAGTCTTGTTTTCTTGTTCTTCAGATTTTGATAATGAATGGAAGAGAATTCCATACGAAGGGACACATTTTTCAAAGCTGGTGGTTATGGGTTTGTCTCATGAGATTGAAACACGAAAATTTTATGAAAAAGAAGCCGTCACTCGACTTGAAACTTCTGGATTCCATGCCATTGAAGGCCTCACTATTTTCCCCCAAGAAGTAACTGAGCTCGATCACAATCAGGACAGTATCACCAGTCTTATTGAAAAAAACGATGTAGATGGAGTTTTGGTCATCAAGGTACTTCATGAAAACGATGACGAATACATGATGCCTGATGACTATAACAAATTCAAAAAACTATATTTTAGAAGGAGATCTTTTCATACCTATAATGCCAACTATTATGAACGTCCTGATAAGTATTTCATGATTGCTACTCTTTATGATTTAAAGGAAAAACATCGTGAAGACGAAGAAACGGTCATTTGGAGGGCGTCAAATACGATTATTAATCCCTCTGAAAATGTCACTGTTAAAAAGGAATTTATCGATGCTGTAGTGGAGCATATTACTGATCAACACTTGATAAAATAAAGCTATAAAGAAGGTAATTCCACAATAAAAGTAGCTCCTTTTGATGCATCTCTATCAAACCACACCTTACCTCCAATTTGTTCTGTGTAGCGTTTTACTAATGACAAGCCTAATCCTGTCGAGCTTTCCTCTCCAGTAGGTTTGGCGAACGGTCGTAAGAAATTAAAATAAAAATTCGGCCAATTGACACTGTACATTTTTATTTCTCAATATTTCTGTTACATCTTTGTAGCTCAAATGAACAAAGACAACACATATTCATTTATAAGGCGTTTCAGGCAAGGGTAATCCACACACCCATTTCTGACTAAACGTTCGTGTCTTTTTCTCATTTACTATTTCACATTTTTTTTAATGAAACACTTCCTGGAGGTTGGCAACCTATCAAAAGCCGAGTTTGAGTATGTACTCCAGTTGAGCTCGTACTTACACGAAACAAGCGAGGAACCCTTGCATCAAAAAACGATTCTTTTCTGCTTTGAGAAACCTTCACTGAGGACAAGGGTAGGCACAGAAGTAGCAATCAATCAATTAGGCGGCAAAGTCATTCATATTGATCCAATTGCTTTTTTAGGAGGTAAGATCCTTCATGCAAAGCCCATAGAAGGACATGATGAAAGAGAATCTCTCAAAGACACTGTACTCAATGTATCACAATGGTGTGATGCCATATTTGTCAGGGTCTTTGATCATCATACCTTACTCAAGCTTTGTCAACATTCCGAAATCCCAATAATTAATGCATTGTCAGACACACATCATCCAATGCAGGCACTTGCAGATTTCTTAACTATTAAACAAAAATATGGGGAAGAGAAAGTACCAATTTCTTTCATTGGAGATGCAAATAATGTTGCTAAATCACTAATAGAGGCAGGAATCATGCTTGGTTATCCAATGGGCTTCTCAGGTCCTGAAGAGTACGGCTGGAGTAATGAAATTCTTCAAAAATTCAATAATCTATGTGAAGAATATGAGGGATCTTTCACGAGCTATTCAAGCGCTAAAGAGGCAGCTACACATAGTAGAGTACTCTATGCGGACACTTTTGTATCTATGGGCGAAGAAGATGTTTACGATGAAAAGTTGAAATCATTTAGCGATTTCCAAATCAATGAATCGTTGATGAGTTTATGTCTAAATGACGCTGCGTTTATGCACTGCCTCCCTGCACACAGAGGAATTGAAGTAACTAACGGAGTAATGGATTCAGCACAATCGTTGATTTACGAGCAGGCCAAAAACAGAATGGTTGTGAGTAAAGGCCTCTTCTCTTTTCTAATTGAGAAGAAAGGAGAAATAGCGGAAGAGTCAATAAAACAAAACGAAATTTTAATCTAATGAATACAGAAAATATATATTTCAAGTCGGCCTCTCATGAAGCTGCAAAAGGCGAATTTGATACCTGCCTACTGCTCTATTCGGGAGGATTAGACACAAGCGTCATGCTGAAATGGATTCAAGAGCAGTATGAGTGTGATGTAATCGCACTTACTATTGATTTAGGACAAACTGCAGACGATATGCAAGCAATTAAAGAGAAAGCAATCTACTTAGGAGCAAAGGAGGCCATCATGATAGATGCGAAGGAAGATTTTGCTGAACTATGTGCTGAAGCTATTAAAGCGAATGCCGACTATCAGGGTGGGTATGCTTTAGGCTGCCCCTTAGGACGAGTGATGATCGCCAAAATAGCCATTGAGGTTGCAGAGCAGCACGGGTGTCAAGTAGTTGCTCATGGGTGCACCGGCAAAGGAAACGATCAGGTAAGATTTGAGGGGTATATGACCACACTCAATCCTTCTATCAAAACCATTGCACCTGTAAGAGAATGGGCTATGGGAAGAGAAGAAGAGATTGCCTATGCAGAAAAACATGGCATCCCTATTATCCAGAAAAAGGAAACTCCTTATTCTTATGATGAAAATATGTGGGCCAATACTGGTGAAGGAGGCGAGATCGAAAACCCTGCTTTAGTACCACCATTGGAGAAAATTCTCAAATGGTGCAAGACTCCAGAGCAAGCTCCAGACGAGTCAACAGAAATTATCATTTCATTTGAAAAGGGGGTTCCTACAGAGATCAATTATAAAGCTATGCCATTAACTGAGATCATCGAACACTTAAACGAAGTGGGCGGTGCGAACGGAGTTGGCTATTTCCATCTGGTAGAGGATAGAATTGTTGGACTCAAAGTTCGTGGTATCTATGAAAATCCAGCAGCACACATTCTCATTCAAGCCCATAAAAACCTTGAGCAATTAGTTTCCACTAGAGAGGAAAACGAATTTAAGACAATTATAGATCAAAAATGGGCTTACCTCTGCTATGGAGCCAAGTACTTTGAGCCCGTCATGGATAATCTTCGATCGTATATTGATGAGCAAAACAAGAAAGTAAATGGGTGGGTCAAGTTGAAACTATATAAAGGAAACTGTGAAGTTATTGCATTGGATTCCAGTTATTCATTGTTTGATCATAATCTGGCTACTTTCAATAAGTCTGCCGATTTCAATCAAGGAGCATCTCCAGGATTTATTGAATTATGGAATCTACCTCAGAAGACAGCCCATCAGGTGAAAAAGAGTAATGAACACAAAAAAGCTATTTCATGAGTAAAATTTGGAGCAAACAGGAGGGGCAAGAAAATGAATCAAGCTCTTGGCTAGAGGAATTCACTGTAGGAAATGATTATCTCTTGGACCAGCACCTTCTGCCCTATGATATTAGAGGTTCTCTCGCACATGCGAGAGGGCTTCTCAAAATCAATGTTTTATCAAAAGAGGAATTTGACGCCATTGAGTCAGCACTAGAAAAACTACTTGAACTTGATAAAACCAATGGATTTCCAATCGAGCAAAGGCACGAAGATATGCATACGGCTATCGAAGAATACCTTACCGAAGAATGTGGAGACGCAGGAAAGAAAATTCATACCGGGCGATCAAGAAATGATCAAGTTCTTTGTGCATTGAGGTTATATGAAAAAGATCAACTTGATCTTGCCTCATCAGCTATTGAAGACCTTACTAAACAGTTTATCTCATTTGCTGAAGAGTACCAATGGCAGCCTATGCCTGGCTACACTCATACACAACCAGCTATGGTATCGTCCGTTGGAATGTGGGCTGCTTCGTATGCAGAGATGCTCATCTCGAGTAAGGAAATTATCAATTTCACGCAAGAAACGATTGACTACTGTCCTCTGGGAACTGCGGCAGGTTATGGCGTAAACCTTGATTTGCCCCGTGAAGAAATCGCTGCTGAATTGGGCTTCAAAGCTCCAATGACCATCTCAATGACTGCTCAATTCTCCAGAGGAAGGTGGGAAGCTTCAATTGTACATGCCATTTCAACAGTGACTAGTATTTTATCCCAGCTTGCAAGCGATTTGATTCTCTTCTCTTCAAAAGAATTTGGTCTATTTAGCATCAGTGATGAGTTAACTACTGGTTCTTCCATAATGCCTCAAAAGAAAAATCTGGATGTAGCAGAATTGATGCGTGCAAAACATCAGCAGGTGATTGCTGAGCAACATAAATTACAGCAAATCACATCAAATCTGATTTCAGGATATCACAGAGATCTTCAATTGACGAAAGAACCAATCATTATTGCATTTTCTACTGGTCAATCTATGATTAGAGCCGCTTCTATGCTCATTAAAAATCTGAACATAAATACTGATATTTTGGAAAGCAAAATTTACCCTGAATTATATGCCGCTGATGAAGCTTACGAATTGGTGAAAAAGGGAATTCCTTTTAGAGAAGCATATAAGGAAATAGGAAATAATCTTGATAACCTGACAATGAAAGATACATCAGCACATATCAAGAAAAGCTCACATCTTGGATCTACAGGAAACTTAGGATTAGAGGTATTGAAAAAGAGACTTGATAAATAGCCTATATAGTACTAATTACTTCTTTGAGTCCTTGATACGTCCACGGTTTGTCAATGAATCTGTCGATCAAATTTTTCTCGATAGCCTCACTTACATCTCCTTCAGCTGCATAACCTGAGATCATTACCTTCTTAGGGACGGCAGGAATATTACTTCCTTCAAGTTCTTTTAAGAACTCCACGCCTGTCATAATAGGCATTCTTTGATCAGTGAAAACAAACTCTACATTGTTCTCTTTCAGGTAATCCAGAGCCTCTTGCGGATAAGTAGTTGTAAACACATCAAAATCTCTTTTGAACATTTCTCTGAACAAAATAAGATTTATCTCCTCATCATCCAGATAAACTACTGCGGGTTTACTCTCACTCATGTGTAATTGATTCAAGGTATAAAATTAATTCATCTAATATTAACTAACTCTTTTGAGCCCTAAGCAGCTCTATTGAGTAATAATTCTTTTAAATTTTGATAAGACCATGGCTTGCTAACGAAACTATCTATCAGTTTGGTTTCCAAAGCCTCATCTACTTCTCCTTCTTGCGTAAATCCAGAAATGATTACTTTCATTGGATCTGCTGAAACTCCCATTTCTCTCAATTCTTTGAGAAACTCCACGCCTGTCATCACTGGCATCAGTTGATCCGTCAATATATAGTCCAGGCTATTATTCTTCACATACTCAATCGCGTCTTCAGGAGATGTTGTTGTAAAAATTTCAAAATCTCTTTTAAACATCTCTTTAAAGAGAATAAGATTGATCTCTTCATCGTCTAGGTAGATCAGTGATGGTTTGAGTTCATTCATTATACTTAGCTTGCTAATGGTAGTTTAATTATAAATTCAGCCCCCTCAGTAGGCTTAGAATTAACCGAAATGGTTCCTCCATGTCTTTCAATAATTCCATACGTAATTGAAAGTCCTAAGCCTGTTCCCGCTCCCACTTTTTTGGTCGTATAAAATGGATCAAAAATTTTCAAAATTTCTTCTTTGCTCATACCAACACCATTATCCACTATTTTTACTTCTATTTCTTTTCCATTTGTATCTGTTACAATATTGATATTTCCTTTTCCTCCATTTTCATTCAAGGAATCAATTGAATTACTGATAATATTCAAGAACGCTTGACTTAATTGACCTTTAAATCCATCAACTTCCAATACTTCATCAGCAAAATTCTTCTCAATCTTTATCACATCTTTATGACGACTATTTAGTAGCAGTAAGGCTACATCAATATCATTGTGGATATCAATTTTCGTCTTCTTTTCAGTCTCAGACCTGGAAAAAATCCTTAGCCCCTTCACAATCTCAGTAGTTCGCTCTGCTCCAACCTGAATGCTATTGATCATTTGATCAATAACTAATTGAGCTTCATCATACCCTACCTCTTCACGTTGCTTAACTAAATCCTTAATGGACTTCTTTAAATCAGCTTCTTCTTCTTTTAGTTCGGTAACCTGTGAAATCACTGGTCTTATCTCAGAAAATTTATCACTCAAAACATGAATTCCAGAGTATACGAAATTTATCGCATTATTGATTTCGTGAGCAATACCTGCTGTCAGCACACCTAAAGAAGCCATCTTTTCAGATTGTACAAGTTGGGATTGTGTCTCCTTTAACTCTTCCACCAGTCTTCCTAAGTCTTCTTTTTGCTCAGCCAACTTTTTGGCTGCTTTCTTTCTCGCTCTGTAGGCAGTAAAAATCAGGAATGAAAAGCCGACCACAGCTACCAAGAATAGGACTAGAAAAACAAGTGCACTCTGCTGTGAATCAACCACAGTAGACATTTCTTCGAGTCTGCTCTCACGCTGAGCGATCTCATCATTCTGATCTGCAATACGTTTCTTTTGTTCATCAAGAATTTTGTTCCCTTCTGCTACATTATCTCTCTGCTCAGCAATCTCAGTTCCTAGAGTAAGTAGTTCAGCCTCTCGTGATTCCAATGTTTGAGTTAGGTCAATAAGTCTCTTCTCTGATTCAGCAAATTCAGCAGATAGACTATCAAGCACTTCACCTTGTTTCTTTATCTGATTCTGCCTTAAAGCAATTTCCATATCACGCTCCTGAATAAGTGATTGCTGTTGTCGATAAATACCAATTGCAGCTGCTACATCAAAACTCATTGAGTCAAATCTGGCTTGTGCCTGCTGTGTTCTAAGTTCCATTGATCTAATCGAATCACGAGCTTGTTTAAAAATCTTTGCCAGATCTATTTCACTACCCTTAAGATCTTGTATGCCTGACTTTACTTGTAGCCCTTGATAACTAATGTTAGCCCGATTATACTCGAGTGTCAACTCTCCTGACTTGGATGATAAAAAATTGACCATTACATCAAGTTGTTTATCATATTGATCCGTGATAAGTAATATTTCTTTACCACTAACTCTATCCAATAAGGTAGGTATAGTTGCATTATATTGATTGGCAACAAAGATCACATCCACTCCTTGAGGAGCAATTACATAACCGGTGAAACTAACAGCTACATCTCTCCCTGCTAGCTTTTGATTTTTACTCGTACTTCTGAAATGCTGCTTGAAGTCCTCATCAGTTGTAATGACGTGGATCTTGAATGGCGATTCTTTCTTTGGCCATTCAATGTTTTTGATTACTGAATAGGTAGATTCCACCATCTGCTTTTGTCGCTCAGTCTGAGCTACAGCGAGATGGCTTATCAGAAACGTTATAAATAAGAATAATATCTCTTTTTGAGTTTTCATTTATAGCACCGGTGGCAACTCGAAAGATAGTTATTTTAAGTGGGTTCATACAAGCAATTAGATAAGTCAGGCCCCTTAATAGACGAAAGTCCATTTAAGTCAGAAATACATTTTACTAAAAATATTAGTATTTTTGTTTTGTGATAAATTCATTTATTCTACACTTGGACTTAGACACATTTTTTGTGTCCGTAGAGCGATTAAGGGATAGCCGTTTAAATGGTAAACCTATCCTTATCGGTGGCTCAAGTGACCGTGGTGTAGTAGCTGCTTGTAGCTACGAAGCAAGGAAGTTTGGCGTTCACTCTGCCATGCCTATGAGATTAGCTATGCAGCTTTGTCCAGAAGCTACGATTATTAAAGGAAGTCATGCCGATTACACTAAATTTTCAATGGATGTTTCTGGAATCATAAAAGAAAAAGTTCCTGTTTTCGAAAAGACTTCTATAGATGAGTTTTATGCGGATCTCACAGGTATGGATCGTTTTTTTGGGTGTTACAAAATGGCTTCTGAACTAAGAGATCACGTAATATACCATACCGGACTACCAATTTCTTTTGGTCTTTCCATTAACAAGACAGTCTCTAAAGTAGCTACAGGTGAAGCTAAACCCAACAACAAAATATGGGTCAAATCTGGTAGCGAACGATCTTTTCTTGCTCCATTATCAGTAAAAAAAATACCCATGATCGGTAGTAAAACACAGCAAACACTCCGAGGGCTAGGTGTGAGAAAGGTTCAGACATTACAAGAAATGCCAAAAGATATGTTGGTCCAAATTTTTGGAAAAAATGGAGCTTCCATGTGGGAAAAAGCAAATGGAATTGATCGCTCACCGGTCATTCCTTATTCCGAAAGAAAGTCTATTTCTACGGAACAGACGTTCAATAAAGACACAACAGATATAAACAGATTAAAAAATATCATCCTCGCGATGACTGAACATCTGGCTTATCAATTGCGTGAAGAAAATAAACTTACTGCTTGTGTGGCTGTAAAAGTTCGCTATTCGGACTTCAATACATATACTCAGCAGATTCGTATTCCTTATACCTCCGCAGATCATATTCTCATTCCAAAGGTGACTGAACTATTTGATAAATTATACGACCGTAGACTACTCGTAAGATTAGTTGGTGTACGATTTAGCAGCTTAGTTCATGGTAACTACCAAATTAACCTATTTGAAGATTCGGGAGAGATCATCAATTTGTATCAAGAAATGGATTGGCTAAGAAAAAAACATGGAGATCGCTCCATCGTTCGAGCCAAAGCTTTAGGTGTCAATGCAATACGCACATTCAACCCATTCAAAGGAGATACGAGGGTTTCTAAGACTGAATGATGTATATCAATACACATACATATTACAGTTTCAAATATGGGACACTCTCTGAGGAAGATTTACTATCTAATGCTCGTGAATGTGGTATTAGCGAAATGGTATTAACGGATATTAATTCCACTGCCGGATGCTTAAACTTTGTTCGATTAGCTCCTGATTATGACATCCGACCCATTTTAGGGATCGATTTCAGAAATGGTGTCCAGCAAAAATTTATAGGGATAGCAAAAAATAATCAAGGGTTTCAAGAACTTAATGAATACCTCTCCTACCATTTACATGAAAAAATAGCATTCCCTGATAAAGCTCCAAAATTTAAAAATGCGTTTATCATCTACCCTTTTCCGTTTTCATCTAAAGATAAACTTCGGAAGAATGAATTTTTAGGCATTCGCCCTCAAGAAACCATAAAACTACCCTGGACTAAGTGGAAGAACTCCTTAGATAAGTTGGTGATTTTACAAACTGTTTCATTTAAAGATGGTGAAAAAAATAAGGTTCATTTCAATATGCATCGTCTACTTAGGAGCATTGATAATAACACCTTATTAAGTAAACTTTCAAAAGACGAGGAAGGCAGCCCTAACGATGTGATGTATCCGATTGGGAAGTTGTTTGAATCTTTTAAAGATTATCCTCAGATCATTGTCAACACTAAAAACATCTTAGAACAATGTTCTATTGAGTTTCTATTCAATGATATTGAAAATCATCAAAACCTGACAGTATACTCTACCTCTAAAGAAGAGGATATGGACAAAATCACCGAATTATGCTACGAAGGGCTTCCTTATCGCTATGGTAATACTCCCAGTCGGGAAATATTAGATCGATTGGATATGGAATTACAGATGATCAAGTCCAAGAAGTTCGTTTCATACTTTCTCATCAATTGGGATATTCTTGAGTATGCCCGGAGACAAGGTTATTACTATGTAGGAAGAGGAAGTGGTGCTAACAGTATTGTGGCGTATCTTCTTAGAATCACTGATGTAGACCCGGTTGAACTGGATCTGTATTTTGAGCGGTTTATTAATCTGTTTCGACAAAACCCTCCTGACTTTGATATTGATTTTTCATGGAAAGATCGAGACGACATCACCCGATATATTTTTGAACGGTTTGGAAAAGATAATCAGGTCTCGCTTCTAGCCACTTATAGTACTTTTCAAAATAGAGCGATCATCCGCGAGTTGGGGAAAGTATTTGGATTACCGCCTCAAGAAATTGAAAAGGTCGGCCAAACAGAAGAAAAAGATCTGGATCATATTGGTCAGTTGATACGTAGATATGGAGCGAGGCTAACCAACTTCCCCAGTCACCTAAGTATACATGCAGGAGGGATATTGATTGCTAATCGATCCATCCATTACTTCACAGCCACTTCATTACCTCCAAAAGGATATCCGGTTACTCATTTTGATATGATCATTGCGGAAGATGTAGGACTCTTCAAGTTTGATATTTTAAGCCAACGTGGACTAGGAAAGATCCGAGACTCGTTGGAAGTCATTAGCAAAAATTGTCCGGACGATCCTGAAGTAGATATTCACAATTTCAAGTCTTTCAAAGGTGATCCTAAACTGAATAATAAGCTTCAAAATGCTGATGCCATTGGATGCTTCTATATTGAATCTCCTGCCATGCGGATGCTCATGAAAAAACTGCAGGTGAATGAATACTTAGGGCTGGTAGCTGCCAGCTCCATCATCCGGCCCGGAGTTGCTAAATCTGGCATGATGCGGGAATATATTCTACGATATCGGCATGAAGAACGCCGAAAAGATGCACATCCAATTTTACAGGAGATTATGCCGGACACCTATGGTGTAATGGTCTATCAGGAAGATGTGATAAAAGTAGCTCACCTGTTTGCAAAACTTAATCTCGGTGAAGCTGACATGCTACGCCGAGGAATGTCTGGCAAGTATCGGTCGCGTGACGAATTTCAGAAAGTAAAGGATAAGTTTTTTATCAATTGTCAAGATATCGGTCACTCATACGAGCTTTCTGCAGATATTTGGCGCCAAATAGAAAGCTTTGCTGGCTATGCTTTTGCAAAAGGTCATTCGGCATCTTATGCTGTAGAAAGCTATCAAGCCCTTTATCTCAAAACATACTACCCGCTAGAATATATGGTGGCTGTGATCAACAACGGTGGTGGATTTTACAGACCAGAGTTTTATGTACATGAAGCTCGGATGAATGGAGCAGAGATAGAAGCTCCCTGTGTAAACCATAGTGAAAACTTAACAGTGATTTTTGGTAAAACCATATACCTGGGGCTTGGGATGGTTAAAGATTTGAATCGAAGTACGATTGAAGAAGTCATCCTTGAGCGAGAAAAAAATGGACAATTCCTGGACATCCATGATTTTATTCACCGAATGAATACATCGCTAGAGCAAATAAAGCTACTTGTTCGTATAGGAGCACTTCGAGAATTTGGCGTTAAGAAAGATATCTTATGGCAAGTACATTTTGCAATGGGGGCGGGAGTTAGTAAAGTAAGGAATGGTCTTTTTAAAGTACCTATCAAACAATGGGTTCTTCCTCCACTTCATTATGATAAGAGAGAAGATGCGTTAGATGAGATGGATTTACTTGGGTTTCCTCTATGCAGCCCATTCGATCTAGTGGAAACGAAAGAGATAGGAGCATTTTCAAAAGATTTGCCTCAACATCTAAATCAACATGTAACGATGTTTGGCTATTTGGTTACCATTAAAAACACTGGAACTACAAATGGAAAACGAATGAATTTTGGAACCTTCATTGATCGCGAAGGACAATTTATAGACACTGTCCACTTTCCTCCTTCTGCAGCACGATACCCTTTCCGTGGAAGAGGTATTTATTGTTTAGTTGGTAAGGTTGTAGAGGAGTTTGATTTCTATAGCCTAGAGATAACTCGTATGGAAAAAATCAACTACATCAATTTAGAAGATGAGTCAAAGGAGATGATACGAGCGGTGGCAAGGTAAAAAAGACAGCCTTTGTTAAAAGCTGCCTTACATACAAACAAAAAAACTACTACTTATTTTATTTAAAAATCATTGGGAATAATGTTAGAGGTATGAAATCTTAAATTTGAAATCGCACATCTCTGCTAGATCCATCCCTGTTTCTACCATTTCATTCTCATTATTTGAATTACAGCTCCAGTAGATTTTTACTGTCTTACCTTTTGAATGAGCTTCATTGAATCTTCTAATGATCTTGAATAGATAAGCTGCTGATGAGCTGTTGAATAGCTCGTATTTG
>JBDWTN010000004.1 GCA_039984955.1 Marinobacter alexandrii | reverse complement strand
AAGAGAGGATAAATATAGCAGGTAAAGATGGGATTTGAAGAGGGACGAGCTACACTCGATCACATTGGGTTGAATGAATTCATCGAGAGTGCGCGTTTACGCGTGCGTAGATGGATGAGCCGCAGGCCATTCAACCCAACGTCCCAGATATGGCACGTGCCTCTGGGCTTTGTTTATATCTTCTAAGCTAGCGGATTTGCACTGCACTTTCAAGTGACTACTTTGAGGCATGTGCTATATCGTTTGTTAGCCTCTTTTCCGCTCGACTATTCTTTAATTTCGATTAATTTCTACCATTTTATAATAGAAGGATGGAGTAAATCCAATACGTTCACAAACGATGTTAGAGTCTAACCTATCCCGGTCTGTCATTAAATAGACTGTACCATTTTCAATATGAAGTTGGTTTGCGCAGTGTGAAAGAATGACTTTTCCAAATCCATTACTTCGATGCTGTTCTTTGGTGAATAAAATTCCTATATCTGGATCTACAATTGTGCAAAAACTAATAATTTCATCATCATCATTCCGGAGAACGAAAATATTCTCGTTCTGGATGTAATTAAGAACACGTTCTTCCATTTCTTCAATTGACTTGTCATTTTGTCCATCATATTCTTCATGATAGTATTCTTGAAGCATAATTGCCAATTCATTCAAATCTGCCATTGTGGCAAGCACTACGTTCGTATTACCATTTTCAACGAGGTTGATTTCGTTTGTTGAATAGAAAATCCTGCGTTTCTTTACTTCGGAATTTCTTGGTTGGTAGTAGTCAATGATTTGATCAATAAGCTCATCATCACCTGCTAGTGTGAAGTTGGTAAAAACATTAAGATCAAAGACTTCATTTATTTCTTGGATTTGATTAGGACTCCAATTTTCTCCATAGATAAAAAGCATATCGCCATGAAGAAGCAACACCCATCCATTATTTGAAATATTCAGTACTGATGTCTCATAAATTCTGGCTTGGCCAGCTATCGACCTTTGGATGTAGTCATTGAGAAATTTGAATCGATATTCGTCCAAGTTGATTTCCTGCAGAAGAAATCGGTTAAATTCAGCTTGAGCATTTACAGGATCGAGATTCATATAATTGAGGCTAACGATCAGCTAAAATCCGTAGGCTGGACATTTGTAAATATCGGGAAAGTATCATTTCCAGCCAACCTTGGCAAGCACCTCAGTAAGCCTATGGATTTTTAGCGCCTGTTACCTGTATTGTTACTTTCCCTTTTAAAGTACTTTTTCATAACCCACCCGGCTTGTGGAGTTCCAAATTCAAAATCAATGTATGTTACATAAATCCATTTTTTGGATTTGAAATTCGAATTGACTGAAACAATATTTACAACTTGTCCTTCCTTCACAATTGCCAGTGCAGTTGATTTTGATTTTGGCCGTTTATATATTCTAGTATTATGAATGCAAAGACGAAGATTTAATTGATCTTGTAGTTGTGTTATTGAATCAAGACGCTTATTTATCTGCTCAAGACCGGCCTCTATTTTTGTATCGGTTTCAGAAACTTTCTGCAGTATTTCTTCAGATTTATCTGTTGAAGTTGAATAAAAGAAAAAGACAATAGTGAGTAGAAAATTTATATAATTTAAGAGTTGATCAATAGAAATTTGAGTTGTTGTGGTCGGACTTGTTTGACCTCCTTCTAAATGAAATCTTAAGCCATTTTCAATTTCTAAAAGTAGCGTTTGAACTACTTCAAATTCATTCGATGAAATATTTGATTCCGTATTTAGTTTCGCTAACGAGTTGAGCTTTTCGGCAAAATCCTCTTGATTATTGAGTGTTTTAATAATAGCCTGCTGCTTTTGCTGAAGTTCGCCAAAAGCACTTAAAGATGTGCCGAAACGACTTAAGGTTTCTCTATATGATTTTGGGAGTTCAAAGACTTTTTGAAAGGCGCCAACCGAATTCAATAATTGATCATTTCTCGCTTGATAAGCTCGCAAGGCCTCTAGAAATGGTTGATGACTTACCTGAATTGATCGTTGATATTCTGCAAATCGATTTTGAAACTCAAATAGTTGATTGGTTTGAATCGATTGATAATTTTTAAAAGCTTCCTGAAGTTGTGCTGTTAAGTCTTTATTTGGATTGTTAAATTGGCTTAATGTTCCTTGAAGTTCAGATAGAGGAGATTTAAAGTTCTTCAAAGACTTCCGGTATTCGTTAAGTGTTTTTTTAAGGTCAGATTCTAAACTCATCGTATTTACCGGTAGTTATTTAGCTGTTCGAAATTGACAGAGTTGAAATATTCTCCCATCTGCCCCCTAGTTGCCATAGTCTTTTTGTCGATGGTTTCTGGAAATTCAAGGCCAGTTTTGGAAGAAGTTCTTCGATAGAAGTGTTCGAAGTTGTTGAAACGTTCAAAGGCAAAGCCAAAATCAGAATAGTATTCTAACATCCAGTCTAGTTCGTAATCCAGCACACCTTTTGCAATTCGTCTGTCAAGTAGTTTTGCAATTCGTTCTTCCGCTTCAGGATCAAGTTCACAGATTCCAGTTAGCCAAGTTGGTTCAGTTAACGCATACCACATGATAAAGAGACCTCTTTTAAGTGCTTCAAGATCACTTTTAGCAAGCCTTGAATATTCGCGATGGATTTCAAGATAATCCTTGGATATTCCGAAGTAAACTACTTTATCAGTTTTTTCCTCGATAGTTCCTTCGAGTTGCTGGATTGTGTTGAAGAGTTCCAATTCCTTGTTGCCGAGTTCATCTATGCTCATGGGAGAAATTACAGGTAATGTGATTGAGTATAATGCGAGTGGGGCCGAGAGGCAACACGATGAGCATTTGGCTCGGTCCCATTCGCATTATAGTTATGTTGGTTTGCAGTTGCCTGCAAGAGAGGATAAATATAGCAGGTAAAGATGGGATTTGAA
>JBDWTN010000003.1 GCA_039984955.1 Marinobacter alexandrii | reverse complement strand
CTATGAAGTCAATACATTAAAGGTCGCCAAGCAATTACTTGAAAGAGTTGTGGAAGTTTACAACGATGAAAGGCCTCACATGAGTCTAGGAAACTTAACACCAAGCCGAGTTCATGAAGGAGTAGCTAAAGGTGAAAAATTTAAACTTATTTTAGGACGATACAGCTAACTGAGCTACGAGCGTGCCACACGCCAAACCACCAGAGACCGAGAAACTGATAACGAAATAAATACCTGTGCATAATAAATAAAGTATAAAATGATACTCTGACAACCACGCCAGAGAAAGCGGTTCAATCGGTTGGACTGAGGCTAATACAAGAGACAGGCTGGTTTACGGTGCGGTGGGTTTTGTGCGTTGGCTAAATAAGCATGGCTATTGTATTTCCCGAACCAACAAACGGAACTTTGCTTTTGTCTGTGTGTGGGAATACCCAATCGAAATCCAGATGTGCTAATATTATGTTAAGTAGAAAATTGATTTTAGGTTAGGCGGGTGGGCAAGTCAAAATACCCGGGCGTGTGTGAGCCAGTGGGCTGACAGGTGATTATTTTGACTAGATTTTTGCATACTTTTCATCAATGGAAAAGTATGAGCCTAGCGGCTTGAGCGACACACAGCGAACACAGATGAAAGACAGATGACTTGTGAGCTATTCTAATTCTGCTACAAGCTTCTGAGAGATTCTCACGTCATCAGCAGCCTTTGGCTTACTGATTCCTCAGAATGACGCTTGAGGATAAAGCGTTGGGTAAGCAAGTGTATCACAGGCAATTTCTAACGCCTTAGAATCGCGTAGATGAAATGATCTTGAACAATGACTCGAATACGGAAAAATTGAATGAACCAATAGCCTGGGATTCTCTTGATTAAGGGCTGGAAATTTCGCCATAGCGAAAAAGAGCGTTGGGAGAAAACTGTTAATAGGCGCTTTGGTCAGGGCACGGCTTGGGCTGGTTGTACCGATGCGAAGCAATCGGGACTGGCGCTGGCCTAGCGGCTATTTAATATAACGTCTAATTATATAACAACGTCATTAGGAGCACTAACCGAAAGAAACATCAATTAGAAACGTGCACGTGATCGTCCAGCTTTGCTGGTTAACATAATACTGAATTATATCTAACAAAGATTTGAATCACTGCACGAGAACTCAAACGGATCATAAATGCACAGATACACGTCAAACCGTAAAAAGCATACTTTGTTATATAATTTATATTATGTTAAATAGATATTTATAAGAACTAGCTATTTGAATCTCAAGATTCACTTATCACTACTTACCTTTTGTTTTTCTATTCTGGTTTTTATCTCCACGAGTCTTAGGTTTCTTGTATTTCTTCGTGATCTTTCTTCTATAAGATCCACCAAGGTTTACTTTTTTGTTCTTGTCTTTTTTCTCATGCGTAGACTCTCCTTTAGCCTCTTTAGCTCCAACCTTATCTGCCAACTCTATTTGCTTAGACTTAGGTCGTTCTTCTGGAAGAAGTTCTTTCGAAACTTCTACTTCATCTGGAACATCACATTCCATGATCTGCACTTTCATCAGTTCCTCAATCGCTTTCTTGCATGCACGCTCCTTTTCCGTGTACAACAGCATAGACGTTCCTTCTTTCTCCGCTCGCCCAGTTCTTCCTATTCGATGCATGTAGTTCTCCGGATAGATCGGCACATCCATGTTAATCACATGTGTAACATCCTCTATATCTAATCCACGTGCAATCACATCAGTAGCAATCAATATACGCTTGTTGCCATCATTGAATTGTTCTAGAGAGCGTAATCGATAATTCTGGCTTTTATTTGAGTGAATGATGCAGAGATCCTTCTCAAACATTTCCTCCATGGACTCATACAATCGATCAGCGTTCCGTTTGCTCGACACGAAAACAAGTACTTTTTGGTATTTCTTCTTATCTGCCAACAAGTGCTTCAGCAAGTTTGCTTTCGTATAGAAATTGCGAACCTCATAACTAAACTGTGCAATGTTCTCCAATGGTGTACCACTCACCGCGATGGTTATCTTTTCAGGAGATATGAAATGATCATCGATGAGCGCATCTACTTCTTCGGTCATAGTAGCGGAAAACATAATGTGCTGACGTTTCGTAGGCAGCATATCAAAGATGTTTGTCAATTGAAATCGAAAGCCTAGATCTAGCATCACATCTACTTCATCAATCACCAATTTTTTCACATTCTTAAGTGAAAGCGAATGATGCAAGACAAGATCATAAGTTCTTCCAGGAGTACCTACTAAAACATCCACTCCTGCCATGACAGCTGGCTTTTGACTATTGATATTCTTTCCTCCATATACTCCTAACACACGGACGTTCATGTATTTTGTGAGGCTTTCAATCTGTTCCACCACTTGCACGACTAACTCTCTGGTAGGCACCAGAATGAGTGTTCTAGGATTGATTTCCTTAGAAAACTTCAGGTCCTTAAGCAAAGGCATGAGGTAAGCAAAAGTCTTCCCTGTACCGGTCTGGGAAACGCCTACCAAATCTTTCCCTGAAAGAATCACAGGGAAAGCATGTGTTTGGATTGGTGTAGGTACAGTAAATCCTAAATCTTTCAGCGCGTTATTCACTGGATTAGAAAGATTCAGATCGTCGAAATGGCTCATCGTCAATTATTTTCACAAAAGTACGCCATCCATTACTCTACATTGAGCTTGGCTAATGTAAACAACCATAAACTGATTTAGTGATCAGCAAACATTATTGATGGTGTGGCCCTTCTCCTTTGAAAACAAAGTAGACAAACGCAATAATTCCGATTAAAGCTGCAAGAAGTAAGATGGTAAGTAGCATTTCTTTCTATTTCAATGTGCTTGGGCAAACATAATTTGTCGCTGGAATGTTGGTTTCTTTAATCGCTTTAAAACCTCCTGCCACATCTACCAGGTTGTGGAAGCCTCTTGCTTTTAAAATGGATGCTGCAATCACAGATCGATAGCCTCCAGCGCAATGAATGTGATACGTTTTATCTTCATCTACTTTATTCATTTGATCACTTATAAAGTCCAGTGGAATGCTTTCGGCAGCTTCTACATGTTCTGATTCAAATTCACCGGGCTTCCTTACATCCATGACGTTCAGGTCTCCTTTTTCATAACGCTGAGCAAACTCTTCTGCAGAGATGGACTCTAACGTTTGAATGTCTTTTCCAGCTTGCTCCCAGCTATCCATTCCTCCTTCTAAGTATCCAAACGTATTATCATAGCCTACTCTGGACAACCTAGTAACAACTTCCTCTTCTCGTCCTGCCTCTGCAAGAAAAATGATCGGTTGCTGAAGATCTGTAATTAAAGCACCAACCCACGGAGCAAATCCTCCGTCTATTCCAATGAAGATTGAGTTGGGAATATGACCTTTCACAAATTCTTTCTGATGTCTTGTATCTAAAACCAGTGCACCTTCATGGTTAGCCATCATCTCAAATGTCCCAATGTCTAACGGTACATTTCCTTTTTCCAAGACCTTATCTAATTCTACTGCTCCAGCCTTGTTCATCGCTACATTTTGAGCAAAATATTGTGGTGGCGGCAATAGCCCATCGGTGACTTCCTTGATGAATTCTTCCTTCGTCATATCTGCCCTCAATGCATAATTCACCTTCTTTTGATTCCCAAGTACATCATGCGTTTCTTTACTCATGTTTTTACCGCAAGCTGAGCCTGCTCCATGTGCTGGGTAAACAATTACATCATCGGGCAATGTCATAATCTTAGATCTCAAACTATCATACAACATACCCGCCAAATCAGCTTGAGTTAAATCCCCTTTTTGCGCTAAATCAGGACGTCCTACATCTCCAATAAACAGCGTATCACCACTGAAAATCGCATGCTCTTTTCCTGACTCATCAAACAATAGATAGGTGGTGCTTTCTAGTGTATGTCCTGGAGTATGCAGTGCTTTGATCTTTAGCTTCCCTACGTTAAAGGTTTCGCCATCAGTAGCTTCGTGTATTTCAAAAGAGGTCTTCGCTCCTGGCCCGAAAACCACCGTCCCTCCTGTCTTCTTAGCTAAATCTAAATGACCTGAAACAAAGTCCGCATGAAAATGAGTTTCGAAAATATACTTAATTGAGGCGTTCTCTTTTTCTGCTTTCTTAATGTAAGGAGCTGACTCTCTCAAGGGGTCAATAATCGCTACTTCTCCTTCACTTTCTATGAAATAGGCTCCCTGAGCCAGGCAACCAGTATATATCTGTTCTATATTCATTTTAATCAATTCTTTCTATAACAAAGGTATTACCCTTTATTCATTGGTTTGAAGTGCTACTTTTTTGAATGGATCATTTGCATTGGTTAATGCATTATCCAGGGCTTCATTGATACTTAAAAAAAGGTTTTCTTCCGAAATTAAGTCGGTTAATCCTGTTCGTTTCATCGTATCTCTAACTGGGCCTATCACATCACAAAAAACTAACCTCACTCCTTTTTGGTTCAGCTCTTTCATCAAATTAATCAGTCCATCCGCAGCAGTTGCATCAAGGTGACTTACGGGTCCTGCATCGATTATGATTTGTTTTAATTGTCGCTCTGTTTCCAAGGTCTTTTTAAAGTATTGAAGTATTCCTTGAATATTGATAAAGCTAAGAGGTCCATCTATTCGCAGAATCATTAAACCCTCCCATGTCTCAAGATCATCGAATCGAGTAACATTTCTAAATTCATGATGTCCTTTGATACGCCCCAAGCGTGCAATGTGTGGATAGGCCACTCTATACAAGAAGAACAGGATAGATGATACTACACCCACAAGAATTCCTGTGACCATTCCCACATTTAGTGTCACCAAAAAAGTGACCATGAGAATAAGGAATTCAGGCCTATTTTCTCGGTATAGCCGAGTCGCATACCTGAAATCGAAAAGCTTAACGACAGCAACCATAATAATGGACGCCAAAACAGCATGAGGCAAGTAGTAAAAAACAGGTGTTAAAAATAATAAAGTCAATGCAACTATTACTGCGCTTATGATAGACGCTAATGGAGTATTGGCTCCAGCTTGCTGATTTACTGCCGTTCTTGAAAAGCCTCCTGTGGCTGGGAATGACATAAAAAATGAGCCTACAAAATTGGCTGTCCCCACTCCTATGAGCTCTTTGTTAGGTACAATGCTATGATCACCTTTCAAAGCTTCAAGTGATTTTCCGATAGAAAAGGCCTCAATGAAGGAAATAACTGAAATTGTAAAGGCCAGTGGGATCAGACTGCCAAATTTCCCTAAAGAAAAGTCAGGAAACGCAAATGATGGAAGTCCTTTGGGGATTTCTTTAACTATACTCACGCCATTTTGATCTAGTCTCATTAAATAGACTGCTACGATTCCGAGGACGACAGCTACTAGTGACGCAGGAATATACTTGCTGAATTTCTTTATTAAAAGAATTGATAGTATGCCTACAATACCAATAACCATGGTAACCAAATGTAGAGTGTCTATTTGGTCAAAAATACTGATCACTATTTCATAGAACTTGCTACTTTTTAGAATGTCTATACCAAGAAAATATTTTAGCTGACTAAACCCTATGATTACTGCGATGGCAGACGTAAAACCGCTAATAACTGGCTTAGAGAGCAGATTGGTGATGAATCCAAGCTTAAAAGCGCCTAGCAGTAGTTGAAATACACCTACGAAAAAAGCTAACAGAATTGTAAATGAGATATAAGCATCTGTTCCTTCCGTAGCAAGTACTGAAACGCCTGTTGCAACCAATAGTGAATCCATGGCTACAGGTCCAACCGAAAGCTGTCTCGAAGTACCAAAAATTGCATATATCACAGGAGGCACTATTGCTACATACAATCCGTAGACTGGAGGAAGGCCGGCTATTAAAGCATATGCCATTCCCTGAGGGATTAGCATCACTCCTACAGTTATTCCAGCAAAGACATCTCCATTAAGGTATTCCTTCTTATAGCCAGGTAGCCACTCGAGCATTGGAAACACCTTTTTTAATTGATTCATTTAAGAAAAAGATACACGATTATTAAGGATTCCTGTCGAAATTCCTGAAGTCAATTTCGTTATAAGTTCTTTGAAACAAAAAAACCGATCTTTAAAGATCGGTTTTTTGTATGATTTCTATTTTATCAATTACTTACTGCATCAAGCTCATCCTGCATCTTTTCAGCTTTGTCATTCATTTTTAAACTGGTATAAATGTATGAAAGCGTTTCAAGTACAGTCTGATCAGTGCTATTTAATGAATACAGTTTCTCCCAGATTGGAAGAGCCTCTTCGAGTTGAACATTTATTTTCTTAGTTAATTCCTTATTCTTGGTTGTCTCTTTATAACTAAGGGCATTTCTCTCTTTAATCAACTCATTGGCGTCATTAAAAGTTGACACTCCCAAGTTGAAATTCGAGTTATAATGATTAGGGTCTATTTCTGTAGCTCTTCTGTAGCTTTCCAGTGCTAACTCTTTTTCTCCTAGCTCTTCTCTAAGTACACCTAAGCTAAAATGAAGATCGGGATTCTGAGGGTCATCTTCTATTGCTTTCTCAAGACCTGCCTTAGCCTCTTCTGTCTGCTTCAACTGTATCAAGAGGTTAATTTCATACTTTGCGAGATCTACATCATTTGGATGAGCTTCTTTTCCTTTTCTAATGACTTCAAGGCCTTCTTCGAAATTTTCTTCTTTTATCGCGTAATTGTATAATTGAAGAAAAATCGTTTTGTCTCTTACACCTGCATCATAAGATTTCGTGAATCCTTCTTTTGCACGTTCATCATCACCATCAGCAAGCGCAGCATATGCAGCATTCAGAATCGCATTTGTATCTGTTGGGTTTATAAAGAATGAAGTTTCAAAATTATCAGCCGCAACGGAAAAATTTTCTTCATTGTAAGCTGCTATTGCTTTGTTATAATAATATGCATACCATCCTTGCTTCTTTGAATCTACGTTTACTACCTGTCCTGTAGCATAGTCTATTGAATTTACAGCTTTTTGTTCAGGGTCAAGTTCAAGTACTTTATCAAAAGACTTCAATGCTTCTTCCTTCGCTCCTGGCTCGCTATTAGCTGTATCTAAAGAGGCATAAACCTGTCCTCTGTAATACCAGGTCTTAGGATCATCTTTCGTCTTTTCATGTACTATTGCAGCATCCACAATGGATTTTGCTTCTGTAAGATTCCCTTCTTCCAGAGCTGATAGTGCCTGATTAATTTTGGGCTTTTTTTGTGAATAACCTGTTACACAAATAGCCGCTAACATTAGGGTCAAAAATGTTCTCATTCTCGTTTTGTTTATTCTTTATCTTCTTTATTGTCTTGTTCATTTTCCTGATCTGTAGATCCTTCATCAGTATTCAATTCCTCTGATTCATCATTACCTACATTGGAAATTTTCTCTACCGCTGAAATTTCATCTTCGTCATTCAGCTTAATTAAGCGAACGCCTTGTGTTGCTCTTCCCATAACACGCAGTTTATCCACAGACATTCTTATTGCTATTCCTGACTTATTGATAATCATGAGTTCATCTCCATCAATGACATCTTTGATGGCGACTAGTTCTCCTGTTTTATCTGTAACGTTCAGCGTTTTTACACCTTTACCACCACGTTTGGTGATTCTATAATCTTCTAGATCAGATCTTTTGCCGTATCCTTTCTCTGATACAACTAATAGGTTTGGAGGGTTTTTGGAATCTACACAAACCATACCAATTACAAATTCTTTATCTGTAATGTTCATTCCTCGTACTCCTGAGGCCATTCTTCCCATCGACCTAATATCAGATTCATGGAAATTAATCGCTTTCCCTGTATTAGATCCTATGATGATATGATTATCACCATCTGTCAGATTAACATTCAGAAGTTTATCATTCTCGCGAATGGTTATTGCGTTAATTCCGTTTCTTCTTGGCCTACTATAAGCCTCAAGTGAGGTCTTCTTAATAATTCCCCTTTTTGTACACATGACAAGGAAGTTATTATTGATATAGTCCGGATCTTCTAATGTTTTCACATTGATAACTGAACGAACTTTATCTTCAGCTTCAATATTTATCAAATTTTGAATAGGTCGACCTTTTGCTGCTTTGCTTCCCTCTGGCAGTTCCCATACTTTTTTCCAGAAAACCTTACCAAACTCTGTGAAAATAAGTAAATAATTATGGGCTGAAGCAACGAATAAGTGCTCGGTAAAATCATCATCTTTTGAGGTGGCCGCTCTACTTCCTACTCCACCTCTTCCTTGAGTCCGATATTCTACAAGAGGTGTTCGCTTGATATATCCTTGGTGCGAAATGGTAATCACCATATCTTCATCAGGAATCATATCTTCCGCAGTGAATTCATCTGCGCTGTGCTCTATAACTGAACGCCTTTCATCACCATATCGCTCTTTCATTTCCAAAAGCTCGTCTTTGATGATTTGCATTCGAATACCTTCATCACCTAAGATTTCTTGTAGGTGCTTGATCAAAGCCTGAATTTCTTCATATTCTTTCTGAATTTTGTCTCTCTCCAGGCCTGTCAGTCTTTGGAGCCTCATATCCAAAATAGCTTTGGCTTGAATTTCCGAAAGACTAAACTTTTCAATCAAACCAATTCGTGCCTCGTCTGGATCTTTTGATGATCGAATCAAATTGATAACTTCATCAAGATTATCCAGCGCGATGAGGTAGCCTTCTAGAATGTGTGCTCTACGTTCTGCTTCTTCGAGTTCATATTGAGTTCTACGAACAATAACTTCGTGTCTATGCTCAACAAAAAACTTTATTAAATCCTTGAGGTTTAATGTTTTAGGTCTTCCTTTTACAAGTGCAACATTGTTTACACTAAAGGAGGATTGAAGTGCTGTCTGTTTATAAAGATTATTTAAAACGATGTTGGGAATAGAATCTTTTTTAAGATCATAAACGACTCTCATTCCTTGCTTATCAGACTCATCTCTGATATCTGCAATTCCTTCAATCTTCTTATCGTTTATTAAAGCAGCCGTTTTTTCAATCATGTTTGCTTTATTGACCTGATAAGGAATCTCAGTGACAATAATTTGCTCACGACCAGTGCTTGTGGTATCAAACTCAGCTTTTGCCCTTAAGACTACTCGCCCTCTACCTGTTTCAAATGCAGCTCTAACACCTTGGTAGCCATATATTGTTGCTCCCGTTGGAAAGTCAGGAGCGGTTACATGCTGCATCAAATCTTCTATGCTTATGTCATTGTCATCAATGTAAGCGACAACTCCATCAACCACCTCCGTAAGGTTATGTGGAGCCATGTTTGTGGCCATACCTACAGCAATACCGCTTGCTCCATTTACGAGTAGGTTGGGGAATTTTGCAGGAAGTACGCTAGGCTCCTCTGTACTATCATCATAGTTAGGTACATAGTCAACCGTATTTTTTCGAATATCACCAAGCAACTCCTCTGATATCCTTCTTAATCGTGCTTCAGTGTACCTCATCGCTGCGGGAGAGTCACCATCAACAGAACCGAAGTTTCCTTGCCCATCCACTAGCGGATATCGCATAGACCAATCCTGAGCCATACGAACCATTGTATCGTATACCGCAGTATCTCCGTGAGGGTGATATTTACCTAACACATCCCCTACGATCCTCGCACACTTTTTATATGATTTATTATAGTTGACACCAAGCTCGTCCATCCCATAGAGTATCCGTCTGTGTACAGGTTTCAAACCATCTCTTACGTCTGGTAATGCCCTTGAAATGATAACACTCATCGAATAATCGATGTAAGCGCCACGCATTTCCTCTTCAATATTTATTGGAATTATATTCTCTTCTGATGAGGATAGGTTATCAATATCTCCGTCTGCCATTTATGCTTGTTTGGGTTAGCCAAAAATCAACCCGCAATTTAGCAAAATTCTAGGTGAAAACGATGGATTCTAAAGATTGAATTCATATCTGAATTCAATTAAAATGATCAATTTTTGGTAGGGTTGATCTTACGCTTGTTTTTACGCTTATAACGCCACAGCTTTCGATGGTTTTCACCTACTTTCGGATTCTGTCGCTTATGTATTGGTTGCCCTCTAACCTCCATCCTTTTACCCGTTACAGGATTCGTATATACATGCTTCAATTGGACATGATCACTCTTCATAGGTGATCTTGGTATATCTGGAATATTGATGCTAATACCCGCCTGAATAGAGAATGTAGGATATCTATGCTTTACATCCGCTCCGTCTGGGAGGTTGATCGTGTATGATTTGAAATCAACACTTGGCCTAATTATCACTCTGAAATACTCTGACCAGTTATTCTCAATACTCACACCAAAGTTGGTATAGATTCCTCTGGAAATAACTCCATTGTTGAATGCTTTTCCTGCGGATATTCTCCCAAACTGTAATTCTGCCACAAAATCATAGCTCCAGAATTGATAAAACTTGTAGCCAATCATACCAAAAAGCCTTGAGTATCTGGTCCTAATTACGTTTGGTTCGTAA
Organism: Marinobacter alexandrii; assembly: GCA_039984955.1. Lineage (NCBI taxonomy): Bacteria > Pseudomonadati > Pseudomonadota > Gammaproteobacteria > Pseudomonadales > Marinobacteraceae > Marinobacter > Marinobacter alexandrii. The sequence goes on along the minus strand of JBDWTN010000003.1, from coordinate 82,081 downwards.
TTTCTTACCTGATCTACAAACGCTGTTGGTTTTAACTTTCTTAGAAAGTGTACTTCGTAGGAGTATCCAAAACCTATTCTATATTTTTCATATTCATAATGAATCATCAATGTTATTGGAATTCCTCTTGAGGCTCCTTGAAATCCAAAATCAACTGTATCCGTGTTTATCAAGAAGGTTTGATCACCTAGTGCAGGGTTGTTCACAGGGTTTGGAAGATTACCAAAAGGAATGGCGAATGGATTTTCCAAAGATGTTTGAAATCCAATTTGAGGATCGTTTAACCAATCTGTATAGCCGGTAAATGTGCTTCCCAGACTTTCAATATCATTGGAGAATATAAATTGGCTTGAAGGGTCCTGATAAAAATATACACCTTCCAGTTTGTGAGAATAGTTCGTTGAGGAAAAGCCGGTTGTAGCTGTCAAACTAAAATTGTTAAGAAAGACTTTCACAGGATTTCTATAGATATTGTACTTCTCATAAATATCTTGAGAGCATACATCCATCGTCCCTAAAAAGACGAAAATACCAATTAGGCTATATCGTTTAACTATTGCGAGCAAATCACCTCAAAATTAATGGATTAATCAACACGCGTTATATCAAATTTGAGCGTGCTATACGGTGGTACAGTAACAACATAATCTGGAACAATGCCATCTTCCACCAAATCATCTGCGATAAAATTCGGAACAACCAATGCACTTTCAATATACCCTTGTGAAGACGGAACAAATAGCACTATCTCTTCATTTGTTTGCATCCTTGAAACGCCAAATTCAAAACTAGAAAGCAATTCTCTGGGCTGATTAGCACCAAAAATGAATTGAAAATCTGAATCACTACCAAACCCGACCTCATTGAGGAATCTACCTGTATAATTTATGATAATGGTATCTCCATTTAATGGCAATGGACCAACTCCTGCCCTTACTCGTTTCGATGCAATACCTGATGCTGGAAATTTTTCGACCATGTTGAGAGGATTGGCAATCGTATCGTTCAAATTATTTGCAGTGATGTAATCATCAATATCTACTATTTCCTGTGCAAAAAGATCATTTTCATTGAAAACACCAACCAACTGTACCTGCATACGCGCGATTAAGCTTGGATTAATAGCCCCCGAAGTTAACCCAGAGTATGCTTGATCTGGAGGCATAATGAAGTTATATACCTCTCCAACTCTCATTATTCGAGCAAGTTCTAAACCAATGGGATAAACGGCAGACGCTCCCAGTTTAAAAACCAACGAATCTCCGCTTGATTGCAAGCGACTTGCAATAACATTTCCGTCAAGGTCGCTTAATGTATAGTAAATAGCTATTACTGATCCATTTGAGGCTTGATCACCAGAAGGGTTTAATGAGTCCGCAAAATAATATATACCAGAGTCATCTCTCGCAGCAGATATATTCATAGTATCTAACCATGCTTGTATATCATTATCAACAGAGGTGAGAGCTACATCATCGTTTTTGCAAGCTATCAGAAGAACACTTAAGATTAATACTATGTATTTATTCACAATCAACTCCACCAATAACGCATGAATAAGCTATAGATTATTGAAAGGTTTTGCTAAACATCTGAAAAACTGGCACTCTATCCAATTCTAATCTTTCACCAATCAGCATCATCCGTTGAAATTCTGATTTTCCAATTGTGTGATTCTTATTGATGATATCCTCATCATTATCCAAAAAGAAACTCGCAATAAAACGAATTAGGAGATAAGGAGAATGCAAAACAGCTTGTCTGTACTCGTGGTAGTCCACTTCAGCTTTAGCATCCAATGGAGTTTTTATGGTATTATCAAGATCGCATGTCACCTGGATGGTTGTCTTCAATACATCCATGAACTTGTCTGACCAATTATAATAGTTTTTGATTAAGAACTTCATTGCGTAGACTACAGGGTCTTTTTTCATGAAGTATCCTCCCTTGGAAAGTTTCCTAGCTTTCTTGTTTAAAGCCATTTCTTCAAAAAGTGTGATTTTTCCATCAGCCATTGCAATACCAATAGTAGGTGCCATCACGATTAATGAAAAGAAATCTTCATCCCCAATTTCTAAATATGGAGCTTCAGTTTTAAGAAAGTCCTTCTTCAGTGTAAGAGCCGCTTCTTTCACTTCGGAATACTCCAGCATGGATTCTATTTCGTACTCGGTGAACATCTTAGGTGTGGTTAAAATTTAACCTCAAAATAAAGCCTTTTAACTAATATTGAGAAAAGTACACAGTAATTATTCCCAGATAGAATAAAAATTCAATTAAATGACTGAAAAAGACATTCACCTCGCAATTCAAGTTGTTCCATTAACTCGTGATAATGACGTCTATGACAAAATAGATGCTGCAATAAACGTTATTCGAAAATCTGGAGTTAAGTATGTTATTACTCCAATGGAGACGGTCATGCAAGGTTCTTATAACAAGCTAAAGAGAGTCTCTGAAGAAGCACAACAAGCGCTGGTAGATGCAGGGTGTGGCGAATTTCTTGTGAATATTAAAATGCATATCCGTATTGACAATGATGTAACGATGGAAGAAAAAAGACTCGACAGGTAATTAGAAAGAAACCTTACTTTCCAGAGACTGATATGTTTGAAATTGCGTCTTCCCTTTTTCACCCGAAAACATAAATTTTTGTATGTCTTCAGAGCGCGAGCCTTCTGCATGAAGCAACACTTCGTTTTCACCTTCTTTTAAGGGAACACGTGTGTAATGTATGCTGTGCGGAATGGTTTGCCAGTTACGAGTATCAGCCTGTTCTGAAGCAAAATTCACAATACCTACCAAGAAGCCTAATGTCTCATCTTCTTTCCTCACTTGTTTCTCAACTGTCTTCTTCAATGCTACTCGCAATAACCCTTTTCCAAGTTCTTCTAGCATTCGTTCTTGTAAGGTCTTAAAAGCAATCGCATTTATGTCTTCCGTTTTTTCGAGCGGGTAATAGTAATTGTTTATTTCCAAGCTAGCTGACTGAAAATAAGGCTCTCTTTCAACATATTTGGGAAAGGCAACTCGTGTTCCAGTTAAATCTGTAATACTAGAATTTCCATCTTCTCCTGTATCGTAGAAAAAAGGAAAATTCAAGCCATACTCTTCATTTTGAAAGAAAATCTGTCCGCCTGAGCCCTTTACTGCTACAAAGTTGATGGACCATTCGTCTTTGATGGGTGCAAGTCCATTATGCCAGAAAAAGACAAGTTCTCCGCCTTCTGATTTGGGTTGAGAAGCGTAATTCATGCCTAGCTCTTCACTGAATTTATCAAGTTCTTCAGGAAATCCTGCAAGAGAAGCTGTACGCAATAAATCCTTCTTCAATTGATCGGGAGCCGATAAGCCGAACATATCAGCATATTCATTTTGATAAATTTCAAGGGAATTGCGATAAGCAATGAAGGCATTATTGTAGTCTCCTGATGCGTCATAAATGATTCCCATCAGGTTATGGACAAATGCATCTTTTTGGTATTTGTTATCTGAAATGTACTTATCTCCTAATTCAAATAGGCGCTGATTTAACCTTCTGCATTCGATCAATGCGGACTCAAAGTCCTGTATTTTCAAGAAGTTAAGTGCTTTATAGTAAAGAAGCATGAGGTGTTCATGATCTTCACCAGGGTATACAATAAGGTTAGGATTCAGAAAATATGATGCAGCAAAGTTTAGATAGTTTTTATGGTAATCTTCTCCAAATAGGTAAGCTTGTTCTAACCAATTATTGCTCTCCTCATAGTTTCCGAGCAAATGCTCAACTACTCCTTGATTGGCATAATAAAGAAATCGGGTCTTACTTTTAGCTGCTTTCTTATTTTGATTAAGCAAACTAGCAGCTTCTTCAATGTTTCCCTGCTCAAAGTTCTTATTGAATTCATAATTGAGCTGATAGAATGAAGCACAGCTACTCAACAAGAATAATATGATTAGACTTACGAATATGTCTTTCAAGTTAGACATAAGACTGGTGGTATTTTAGTGTGAAAGTTTCGAGCTAGAGATACGAGTTTCGAATAAATGTCTCACTCGAAACTCGTATCTAAGGAACTTAAAAGCTCCTTAATTTTTGATGTATTTCTTGATCTCTTTGTCCCCTAACCAAACTTTCTCATTGGTCTCAATATTCGTTAGCTCAAGGTTAACTTTATAATTCACCACTTTTTCTTTTTTATATGAATCAGTGACCGCTGTAATCACTCCAAACATCATGAAATCAGCGCCTAGTTCTTTACCCCACTTCGCTTGTGTCTCAGGAGATGCGAATTCCCCTTGCTCTGCTCTTTCTTCTCTAAGTTTTTCTCTAAATACAGAATTGGAAACGACTCTTACGAATCCAGAATTAATAAATTCTCTTTCTATGTCCTTAATGAATGTTTCCGACTCAATATGCTCGGCACTCTTGTTCTGCACATAACCCACAATCACAACGGGCTTACGATCATTTTCAATTCGGAAATTATTGTGCCACGGCCTTCCTGTTACATCTTTAATCATTTCTTCAGCTACCAACTTGGAGTCAGTATCATTCCAGCGTCCACTAAGATCAACTTGCTGATCAGGGTTAATTCTAGTCACTTGTCTGTTACATGATGCTAGCATAACAACCGCAAGCATGATCATGGGTAATTGAGTTATTCTTTTCATTTCTTTAAATCTATATGATGATACAAAGATAGGTGAATCCTTCACCTAAAAATCTGTTGATATCCTGAAATTCAAAAACCTTGCCGATAATGAATTGGGTATGGCAAGTTGTGCTCCTGTAACATCCTGAATCCAAGAATAGGATAGCGTATTATCAGCTCCAAGTACATTTAAAATCTCAGCTCTTAACCATAAGGTTTTCAGGTATTTATGACCTCTCAATTCAAATGATTTTGAAAATCCTAAGTCTACACGATAATATTCGTCTCCAGAAAAAATATTTCTTGCATTTATATCATTTGGAGGTCCCAAAGGATAGCCTGATCCAAAGACCGTATTGACATATACTCTCAGTGTCGGATCATTTGGCATATGATCTTCAAAGTAAAAAGCAAGATTGATGTTTTGATCAGAAGGTCTTCTTATGTATCCTTTGTCATCTTCTGCAAGGTCCTCTTTGGTTTTGAGAATTCCTAAGCTAAACCATGATTGAGTGCCCGGAATAAACTCTCCATTAATCCTAAAGTCAAATCCGTAGGCAAATGCCGTGGCATTATTGTTAGCAAAATACCTTAAACGAACATTGTCTATATCGTAAGGAATTACATTTTCTAGGGATTTATAATATACCTCTGTGCTAAATAGAAAAGGTCTATTCCACCAGGTCAGTACTCTTTCCATTGCACCTATTACATGAATGGATTCTTGCGCCTTTACATCGTCTCTGATAGTTCCTTCCAGGTCCCGAAACTCTCTATAAAAAGGAGGCTGACTGTATCTTCCGACTGACAGTCTAAAGGAGGTCTCCCGTTCCCATCTAGGTTTAAATCGATAAATAAGTCTGGGGCTGAAAAGTAGCTGCCCTGTGTAATCTAAGTGGTTTATTCTACCACCAAAATTGACCGCATGCATAGAATCCTTTGAATAGATTGTGGCTTGAGCATAGGCGGTAATGGTTGTTGTGCTTAGACTTAACTCGTTAAACGTACTTTCATTGACCTCAATAAAACCAGCAGAATCAAGAAAGGCGTATTCATTTAGTCTGTCATCAATGATATTGTGAGAATATCCAACTCCTGCTTCAAGTATTGACCAATCTGATAGCAAATACTCGTTTCTCCATTCTGTATTATAGATTTTGGCTTGAAGTCTATTTCTTCCATAATTGAAATTTGTTCCAATTCCACGGATGACCACACATTCATTGAAACTATTGGAGCCAGGGTTATTATCAACATCACAAATGCGATAGGCCCCTTCTACATTGTAGTTCTCGCGTTCAGAGGTATAAACTCCAGAGGCTATCCACCTGCTCAAAAATCTATTGGACCATCTATGAGATAAGTTAAATCCACTTTGATACGTATCATAGTCGAGTTCTTCTCGACCTTCAAAACGTGTTTGGACTCTCAAGTTTTGAGAGACTGATCCAAATTCAGTCGTCTGGGATACTGGCAATGTCAGGTATCTATTTCTTCCGTAGGCTAATAGCCAATTCAACTTTGTTCGATTGTTTTGCTTGCTATTTTTTCCGGTTAGGTCAAAGGTGAAAAAAGCTTGTGCATCTGTGTAAGAGGGTAAATATTGACCATCCGTCTCGAGTGTATTTAAGAGGTATCTTGAATCACGATGACGCGCACCAAAGAGGTATTGAATATCTTCATTTACTCTATTGCCAATGTAGGCTGATCCTCCCAGTAGTCCAACATTAAATTGTCCTTCAAGAGATTCAGGCTCTTTGTAATCTATATTTAAGGAAGATGATAGCTTATCTCCGTACTTCGATTCCCATCCTCCAGCATAAAAGTTGATATCACCAACTAAGTCCGGGTTTACAAAACTCAGTCCTTCTTGTCGTCCTGCATTTGCTAAAAATGGTCTGTAAACAGGAATATCATTCACGTAGACCAGATTTTCATCGAAATTCCCCCCTCGAACATTATAGGCTGAAGACAATTCATTGTTGCCCGCTACTCCTGGAAGTGTCAACAAGACTTTATTAAAATCTCCAAATGCGGAAGGTAAATTTTGAACGGACTTAGGATCTAATCTAGTTGCAGGATCTATTGCATCTGTCTCTCGATTTCCCTGCACCTGTACGTCATCCAAAACTGTACTTGTGCTTTGCAGTATAACTTGAATGACTTTCGTTTCACTTTGAGACAGGACAATATCAAGTTCTACAGTTTCGTATTGAATGTGAGAGAATATCAGGATATGGTCTCCTGATTCTAGATTCAATTCAAAAACACCATTTATGTTGGATATCGTTCCTATTGTCCTATCCGATTTCAATATGATGTTTACGGAAGGTACAGTCTCTCCTCTTTCATCTTTAATTACACCTCTGACACGTGTTGACTGAGCCATTGCGTTCAATGCTAGCACTGTGATTAATAGAAGAGATAATTTGATCCTCAAGGGACTAAGCTTTTTTGAGGTTCGCAATGGTTTGGGCTGGATCATCAGATTTAAAAACGAAGCTTCCTGCCACTAGCATATCTGCACCTGCCTTAAAAAGTTCACTTGCGTTTTTATCATTTACCCCTCCATCTATTTCAATGATGATCTCTGGGTTTATGGTATCAACCATTGCTCTAAGCTTTCTGACCTTACTAAAGGTGGTCTCAATGAAATTTTGTCCCCCAAATCCGGGGTTGACAGACATCAGAAGAACCAAGTCAACATGAGGTAGAATCTCTTCCAAAAGATCAATTGAAGAATGAGGATTTAATACAACCCCCGCTTTTGCACCAAGGTTTCTAATTTCCGATACTGTTCGATGCAAATGCCTGCATGCTTCATAATGTACGCTGATTATTTCGGCACCCGCCTTCATACAATCTTCCAGATAAGGATCTGCATGCTCGATCATTAGATGAAAGTCCATTGGCTTTTTCGCATGCTTATGAATGGCCTGACATACTGGAAAGCCAAATGAAATGTTAGGGACAAATACTCCGTCCATAATATCAATGTGAATATAGTCTGTCTCGCTTTGGTTTAGCATTTCAACTTCTTGTTGAACGTTACCAAAATCGGCTGCTAAGAATGAGGGGGCAATAAGTTTTTGAGGCATTAGAAGTTAATTAGCTTAACAGTTTTTTGATTATTTCCGCTTTGCAAGAATAAGAAATAAACTCCTTGCTGACTTCCATCAATTGTCAATTCCATGTTTTCTTTAATTTCTCTCTTTTTAAAATCTTCATTAAAAATCACACTTCCTTTTGGATCCATGATTCTAATATTCAACCCCTCTTTAAATTTTCCTTTTGTAATCAAATAGAGCTTATCACCATTAAACGGGTTGGGGTAAATAGTCACTTTATGGTCTAAAATATCAGCCACATTCAATGTTTTTCCATCTACTGCATACGCATATGTAGGAACACCATGACCAACTAGAGAGTCAGGAGCATGTGCTCGATGGCCCGAATTTTTGATGGCATCAATAACCTCCTGACTTGTCCAGTCTGGGTTTGCTTGCCAAATTCCTGCAGCAAATCCAGCTATTAGTGGTGAGGCAAAGCTTGTACCACTTCCTCTTGAAATTGATCCATTTCCCTGGACCACAGTAGTGGCTGCTCCAAATGCCGCAACATCAGGTTTGATTCTTCCATCGGCAGTGTTTCCTACCGAACTGAAGGATGAGTAGGTAAAATCAGGATTAACACTTCCTATGGTAAGGATATTTTTGGCATCAGCTGGTGGAGTAATTCGTTTCCAGCTTTTATTACCCTCATTGCCCGCACTTACAACAACAATGATCCCTTTATCTGCCGCCATATTAGCAGCTCTGGAAACGATTGTTGTTTCCCCATCCATATCATCAAAATCATAGTTATGCTCCGGGATATCGAATAATCGATAGCCTAAGGATCCATTAATGACATCTGCACCAAGGCTATCTGCGAACTCAGCGCCTAAAAGCCAATTGTATTCTTCAATGGTATTTTCAGCTTTATTATCTTCTGTTACACAGAGCACATAATTGGCTTCAGGAGCTATACCAATTAGGTTTCCGTCTTCAGACTCAAAATTCGAACTAATAATGGAGAACACAGATGTCCCATGAGATCCAGACAGGAAAACATTGCCCGAGTTAGTTACGAAATTTTTTGTAGCAAGTATTCCGCTATTTTCCCAGATATGTTGAAATGGAGAATATCTATTTACACCTACAAACCCATTATCCAGAATAGCTATTAGCATACCCTGTCCTTTGATATCATCTGCATGCATATGATCTGCCCCCAACATAATTAATTGAATATCCGAATCCCCCGTTACTGAAGATGGCTCATCAAATTCTGTGGGTACTTCATATTCAGATTGATCGTATGAAAGTCGAGTGGTATCTGCAATCCAAGCTATACTGTCTACAAATGAAAGCATTGCCAACTCATCTAAAAGTGTAGTATCCAAGTTTACCAATGCGCCATTTAACCACCTTGATGTGAAAAAAACATCTACTCCAGCTTCTTTCAAATTTTGAACAAACGAAGGATTAACAGGCAAGTCAGATTCGTCTATTTCAATTCCTTGCTTTTCTCGCCGATCAATTGCTTTTTGGGTTAAAAACTCATTTGGGTTTGAAACACTATACGGATAACTCTCCCCAGATTTTTCATCAAAATAGATGAAGTATCGATTAACCTGGCTTTGGGAAAAGCCCATAATCGGGAGTAATATCAATATCAGTGTGTGTAGCTTATTCATCTTTTCCTATTTCAATTAATACTTGCTTTAACGAACGTCCAGCTATTATTTCGCCCAAGTCAGTGCCGCAAGCACTTTCTGTACATTTTTTTTGAGTCACATAATCTTTCTCGACCAGCCCTATTCCTTGCACATAAATCTCACTTCTTAGGTCAACTCCTGTTACATTTTCCTCAATGTCTTCAATAATGACTCGAATGTGATCATCATTAGAAAGTGAATCAATTACCAAGTTATTAACGGGTTGGTAATAATAAGTCACAGAACTCCTAGTATTAAGACTGTTGCCATTCCATTCTCTTCCTTCACTGACTGGAAAGGTTAACTTAATAAAGGGAATATTATTTTCTGTGATTGAAAGAAAGTTTGAAGTTTGCGTTACGGACCATACTGAGTCACTTCTCCATTCATCCGTCTCGTTTAGTCGAACATCTCTTCTTAATAAATAAGTAGTTTGATCATTTGATGCAATGGAATCAAAAATAGTCTCTCGAAGTTGATATACTGAAGTATCGAAACCAACAATTAGGTAGTTAATTTCCTCAACATCATAAACTCTATATTCGCCTAAATTGATTGGATAGAAATCATATCCTAAGGTTTCAGGACCTATCTCTTTGGTTTCATTGCATGAAGTATTTAATAACGCCAATAACAATATTAACATCCCTGCTATCCCCTTAAAGAGATATCCCCTGTTGGAAGTGGACGAGGAAGATGCTTTGATTTTTCTCAACTTAATATTGAATTAATTTTCTCTGTTTTGATGAAAACTTGAAGTTATCCATCCTCCACCTATCACGTCATCTTCTTCATAAAAAACAGCAGCTTGACCAGGAGCTATTGCGCTTACACCATTTCCGAAATACACTTTCATGGTATCACCAACTTGTTCAATAATGGCAGGATTGCCATCATCATTATAACGAACCTTGGTTACTGTGTCCTTTCTTCCTCCTTCAATGCTTGCATATTTCTGCATATTAAGTTGCTTCACATACATACCGTCTCTGCTTAACTCATCAAAAGTTCCTAAAATAACTCTATTATTATCTTTCTGTATTTCAGTAACATATACGGGATAACCTAGAGCAATTCCTAATCCTTTGCGTTGACCGACGGTATAGAATGGATAGCCTTCATGAGTTCCAACTACTTCGCCTGATTCCAATACGAATTCACCGCCAGCTACTTGCTCCTCAATACCTTCTACTCTCCTTTTTAAGAAGCCGCGGTAATCATTATCGGGAACAAAGCATATTTCATAGGATTCAGACTTTGTGACCAATTCATAGAATTGACGTTCTCTGGCCATATCGTAGATTTCTGATTTTTTCAGGTGACCCAATGGGTACTTGGTTCTACTCAAACTTTCTTGCGATATACCCCAAAGCGCATAGGATTGGTCTTTATAACCATCTGCTCCTCTGGAAACAACAAATCGATCGTTCTCTTCTCTGATATTCGCATAATGGCCAGTTGCTATGAATTCACAATCAAGCTTATCCGCCCTTCTGAGTAATGAATCCCATTTGATATGCGTATTGCACATTACACATGGATTGGGGGTTCTCCCGGCCATATATTCATCGGTGAAATAATCAATTACGGCATCACCAAATTCATTTCGGATGTCGATGATGTAATGTGGGAATCCAAGGCTTACCGCAATATTTCGTGCGTCATTGATGGAATCGAGGCTACAACAGCCTGTCTCTTTGCTACTTCCACCTGAAGTTTGATAGTCCCATGTTTTCATGGTCATTCCAATCACTTCGTATCCTTCTTCGTGTAGCATCACTGCAGCGAGTGAGCTATCTATGCCGCCACTCATGGCGACTAAAATTCGTCCTTTTTTACTCATTGTTTCGTACTTCTGCCGGGTTCACAGCCTCGGTTTATACATAGTGTCTGTAAAATTAGTCTATCTAAAATAAGTTATAGTTGTGATTCGAGATTAGTTTTTAGAATACTGGAACGCTAAAGTATAGAAGTAAAAAAACCGACAATTAAGTGTCGGTTTTAAGAGTTTATTAGAAAACTATTGTTGTGGAGGACCTCCAGGGCCTATCGGACCAGGTCCGTCACCATTACCGCCTCCTCCTGTGCCGCCTCCATTATTACCACCGCCCCCTGTGCTGCAATAACTTTGATAGGCAAACCAACCTTCTTGAAAACCAACTCTAAACTGAAAACAGGGATTGGACATATTCAACGTGTATGTATTCTGCAGTATGGTTGGCGATAGGTCACACTGTCTTCTTACATTTTTGGCATGATTGAATCCTAGGTCATACGTGTAATAGTTGCAATCAGCAAAAATGGATCCCTCTAATTTGCTAACTGATTTGCTAGAACTTAACAGCATACTCGCTGCTGCAATTAATAGTAGAAAAGATAATTTTCTCATAGCTTATTAAATTATAGATTAAACATATGAGAAGGTAGATCTAAAATTTATAATACACAACTGATCTAATCTATTCAGAAAACAGAAACACTCTTTTCGTTAGTAACAACTATTCATCAGAATACTTCTTAGCCTTTTCACAATACTTAAAAGATGTGGTGATCAATTAATTGGTATTCCTTGCTTGTTCGTCTCTTCATCTGGAAGAATTTCACAGTTATCCCAAATTCCGCTGGATAATGTTTCAGCATACGATGCAGGCAGTTTCTGCTCTCTCATCAATCGAGCAGTTTCCTGATGTGGGTATTCAAAAGAATGATGACGAAAAGTGAATTCATTTTCATCATTTAGAATCATATACCATACTCTGGGGGTTCCATCATTGGCAGGCATCCCAATCACTCCAGCATTTAGCCAATACCTTCCATTTTCTGAGCAGCTAAAAGGCAATCCGCTGTGTCCCCCAATAATTAAGTCAACTCCTGCTTCATCGATTATGTCCTTTTTTATTTTCCAATCAGTTGAGTGAAAAATGAACTGTGATATATCTTTTAGTCCGCCATGTATTACTAAAGCTTTCTTTCCAGCATAAACAAATCGAAGATGTTGAGGTATTTCACCTAGCCAATCTTTCATTTCTTGAGAAATTGCATTGTATGCAAAGGGATACCATTGCCTTGAGAACATGTCGCAACGCGTTCCTTCATCAAAATTGCAGCCGCAATCTTCATCTCCATTTCGGATGTTTTCTTCTACATTTCCAAGAATGGAATGAACACTCCAGTCTTTAATATTACGTAGGCATTCATCCGGCTGGGCACAATACCCTACAATATCTCCAGTACAGATGATGTTTGATGGCTCAATATTCTCCCGATAAGCAATCTTCTTCAATTCATTTAACGCTTGAAGATTACTGTATACCCCTCCAAAGACGAGTATTTTTCCCTTTAACTCTCCTATATCTTTAATATCCTCCATCCTACTTTTTACAACTTAAGTAAATTAAAAAGCATGTAATCGTTCCTAAAAGATTTACTGACAATAATGCACCATAGTCTCCTGAAAAGAAAATCAACTCGTCGGGATAAGCGCCAATAGCATACCAAACTCCGAAAACAACTCCTATCAAAACTGAAAAAGAAAAAGCAATTTTTCGAACACGCATTTTCCAGAGTAAAAAAATTGGAGCTAATCCAACGACCATAGTACCAGAAATAGTCGTGGCAGAAAGAATTTCCGGGTCAAAGAAAACCGGAATAGTTCCCATAATAGCGATAACAATCATGATCAATCGACCATTACTAACTGACTGACTTCCAATAGATAAATCCATCACACCTAACTTTGAAAATGAAGCAAATGCTGAATCTAATGTTGATGAAGCCGAAGTGATCATAATGAAATTGATGGCAAGCATGCTAACTATGCCTAGGGTTTTTCCTACCTCAACGGCTGCCTGACCAGCTAAACCTAACTGAGAGGCATAAACGCCAATCAAGCTAAAAAGGATAATCGCTAGAAAACCAATGGGAACTGCCAGGAAAAAAGCTTTTCGCATTGTATTGGGGTTTGTAATGAATCCCCTGTCTGTCATGACAGGATCATGAAACGGGTAGCTAAATATTTGAACAAGAGCTACTAACAACAAGTCCACTCCTCCTTCCATCGTCCAGCTCCCTGATGTCAACATGGAAATCGGTCCGTCTGATTTTGGCACGATCACACCAAGTAGCAATATGAGTAACCCCCCAAAGAGTATAACTTGAATGGCATCTGTAAACAGCGAACTCTTTAACCCTCCTTTTAACGAGTATAGAAGCGTTAAGACTGTAAAGGACAGAATAGCTAAATAGTATTGATTTGAGCCAATAGATCCAAAATAAGAGCCGATTACCATGGTGTTTGACCATACTTCATTGAATAGCCTGAAAGCTATCAATATAGAGAAAATGATAAGGGCCGTTTTTCCGAATTTTTCTTTTAAGAAATGATGAATACTTGTGTATCCCCCTTTGACTCTTAGCTGATAGATAATGATTCCTGCAAAAAGAAAAGACAAGTAATAGGTAGCATAAGCTACTCCTCCTACTATGCCATATTTCAAACCAAGGTTAGCTGCATTGGTTATAGACTTTGCAAAGATCCAGGAAATCACTAGGCTGCTTGTCAAAAGCCAAAGGCCTGGAGGCTTATTGGATCTGGTCGTTGCTTTAAAAAAATCACTAACTGTTCTAGCAACAGGAGAAATAAATAAAAGAATCAAGCTTGATCCAATTATTAATACCCATTGCCAAAAGAGAATGTTAGAAGAGAAATTTTGCATGAATTCTACTTTACAAACTGGATTGCAAACATCCCCCTTGCCCTCGATACGTCGAACCGCTTCAAAGGGGGAATAACATCTGCAGAGATTTTTTTTTCAATCATTATCCCACCATACAGTAGCATTGATGCTATTTCCATTCGTAGCATCTGAAGCAATTCCAAAGCTTTCTGCATTTAAAGCCTCTTCACTTGAAGGGTAAGGCAATCGTACAGGTATTAAGTCACTATTTAAGCTAGCTCCTACATCTTTGAGCTGAGGAAATCCCGTTCTTCGATATTCTATCCATCCTTCGTATCCATTGATCGAGTTTGCAATCCATTTTTGGGTCATTATTTGTTCTATTGGGTTCATACCTGCTGAAGCATAAGCGGCGGGTCCCGTCGTTAAATAATCACTAGGTTGACTTGCAGACCAATATTCAAAAGCTTGCTCAATACCTAGTTCATAAAGTGTTTGAGCATCTGCAGTAATGAAGTTTCTTTCAGCAGCCTCGGCTAACAAGAACTGGGTTTCCCATGACGTAATGAAATTTGCATCCAAAGCTCCTGTGTTTTCTCTAAAAATTGTTCCGGTTAGCGAATAATCTGAAACAGAAATTGAAGTGTTGGAAGCATCTGGCCCATTAAGTAATCCTAAATAAAGGCCTGGGTTGGCACTCGACTCTCGGTAAAGTACTTCCACCCTTGGATCATTTAGATTACCCATGACTTCTTGCATGGTCTCGGACATAATGAACAAGTTAAAATCGCCTGATCTTAGAACTGCCATTCTAAAAGTATTTGGTTGCGTATCAGAAAAATCGAATACTGCATTTTTGTCATTTGACTGAATATAATTTCCTTCATCATAGATTGATTGAAGTCTGTCACTTACATTTTCTCTTCCAGAAACACGCATTAAATATTTGATTTGCAATGAATTGGCAAAGGCCACCCACGAGTCTAGTTCACCATCAAATAAGATATCTCCCTCTAAAGACTGAGCTCCCGAATACGACTGGATTGCTATAATGCCTTGTTCTAGATTATCTAAAATCCCATCTTCGTTTAAATAAATAGCCTCCTGTGAATCATATGTTGGAGTTGTGTTTCCCTCTTTTCCATTTAGCGCTTCAAAATAAGGTACATCTCCAAAAATATCTGTCAGCGCTGCAGTCATGTAAGCTTTCATAATCAAAGCTGGCCCTCTGTAAACTTCGTAAACTACATTCTGATTTACTTGATCCAAGATGAGTTCATTATCCCTAAGGTTTGTATAAAGAATAGGCCATGGGTTTCCTCCTAATTGAGGAGCATTCAAATCATGTCTATCAAATAGGTTGAAATCAACCATTGTGAAATGTTGACTAAGTAAGTTACCAGCAACAAATCCTTCGTACGACATTTGCTCTCCATAATCATAGACCACTTGCCTCAAAAGCAGACTTGGCTGCACCTCTATAGGTGCATTTGGATTCGTATTGATTTCGGAAAAATCATTTGTGCAAGAAACTGCAGCTATTGCGAAAAATAGTATTAGAAACCTCCCCCTAACCCCTTCTATGAGGGGGAATGAATGTTTGAAATTATTTTTAATAATCATACTGTATTTCTTATGTTTCAGCCATTGGCTGTTAGAAGTTGAAGTTAAATTTGATTCCATAACTACGAGTAGTTGCGTAAGACATGTCTTCTACACCACTCACAAATTGCTGCCCCTGAACAGCCAGTTGTTCTGGATCGAAATGCGGAATTTCACTTACTGCAAATAAGTTCCTACCTATAAGACTGATATCAAGTGTTCTATTTTTATTAAAGAATCCATTGCTAAACGAATAGGTCACAGATAGCTCTCTGAGTTTTAGGTAGCTAGCATCATAGGTATTATTCTCTTCATGGTTACGATCATAAAAATTTCGGTAAAAAGCTTCAGCACTAACTTGTTGAGTATTTGGACTAAACACTGGATTTTCATCAGTGCCTCCTGTCCTGACAACTCCAGGTGCGATTCCTGCTTCTGGCCTATCTGAGGTTTCCTCCAGCTGCCCACCTACTCCGGCTAATGCAAGTGTTCTTGAAACCAGTATTCCCCCTTGCCTCCAATCAAAAAGAAAATTTACATTCCAATTTTTATATTGAATGTTATTGCTGATTCCTAAAATGAAATCAGGATTGTAATTACCCAACTTAATCAAGTTGTTATCAGAGCTATATAATCCGTTATCTCCGACAATAAATTCACCTTCCTCTGTCTTACGATAGCCAGTTCCGTACAAA
This sequence comes from Marinobacter alexandrii, assembly GCA_039984955.1. Taxonomy (NCBI): domain Bacteria; kingdom Pseudomonadati; phylum Pseudomonadota; class Gammaproteobacteria; order Pseudomonadales; family Marinobacteraceae; genus Marinobacter; species Marinobacter alexandrii. The sequence goes on along the minus strand of JBDWTN010000003.1, from coordinate 65,715 downwards.
TCACCTATTCGACCTCCTTCTTCTACCTGGAAGAAGACCGTCTGATTTACATTGTCATAAATGCTTGAATAACCAAGTGTTAAGCGGTCTACTTCATCTGGTAGTGACTCAACTGTGGTAACATTTCTACTGAAATTCAATTGAGTATTCCAACTTAGGTTTTGCCTGCTTAGTGTGGCTATGCCAGCAATTATTTCAAGACCCTTAGATCTTACTTCTCCTCCATTAACTACACGTTCTGTATAACCTGAACTGATTGAGACCGGTAAGGATATAATCTGATTCTGGGTCAATGCATTATAGTATGTCACATCAAGGAGTAGTCTATTCTTAAATAACCTCACTTCTCCTCCCAATTCTATAGAGGTCGTTTTCTCAGGCAGAAGGTTTGCATTCGGGATAGTGGACTGTTCACTGAAAGTAGGCTGGCCACTATAAGGCGTACTTGCGTTGAAGACTCCAGCTGTTTGATATGGATTTGTATCATTACCTACTTGTGCCCAGCTTGCTCTTAACTTTACAAAATCGATAATTGCTGGTATTTCAATCATATTGCTAGCTATAAACCCGGTGGATATGGATGGGTAAAAAAAGGAAACATTCTCTGTGGAGTTTGGGGATGCTAATGCACTCGACCAATCATTTCTAGCTGTTGCTTCCAAAAACAAAAAATCGTGGTATCCAAACTTTGCCACCCCATAAAGACTGTTAATTCTCTTTTTTGATAAGAATTCAAATACTTCTAACGGTGAAGCAGCATTGGATAATTTGAAAATACCTGGTTGAGCTAAGGTCAGAGCTTGTGACTGCACAGTAGATGCCTCCTGATCCATTTGATTACCCCCTACCGAAATATCTAGTGACATATCAGCAAACGTCTCGCTGAAGTTTAAAAGAAAATCTGTATTGTTTTCTCGAAAAAGCACATCATGAACGGCATAAGCACCATTTCTAAATCTATTTGTGCTAAATGCTCTTCTAAACTGACGTTTCTCCGAGCTATAGTCCATGCCAGATCTTACGGTCAAGCTTAGGTAATCATTGAATAGATAAGTAGCTGAAACATTACCAAACAATCGATCACGATTAAATGAATTTCTGTTCTCCAAAAGAATGAAATATGGATTATCAAAGAATGTATAGTTGAATGAATACTGTTGAGTGTCCTCCAGCCCTGGTTGCCAGTAGTCTCTCAATGCAGAGATGTCTAAAGACCGAGGACCCCATGCAACTAAAGAGTAGTTGATGTTTTCCGAACCATAACCACCCGAAGGTCTATTGTTTGATTGAGAATTTACATAGCTAATAGATGATGTCACTTTTACTTTTAATGTGGGTCTAAATGAAAGTCTTGCAGAAAGTGTTCTACGATCAAGGTCTACTCCTGGGATAATTGATTCGCTTTGTAAGTCTGTAAATGACAATCGGTAATTACCATCATCAAACCCATTCGAAATAGCAATATTATTGATCGTCGTAATCCCAGTTTGATAAAAATCTTTCAAATTATCTGGATGAGAGATAAATGCCGATGGAGTGATTGGCACGCCTCCATGCACTGCTATATCTCCGCCTCTAACAACACTTCCATCAGGCAAGGTTACCGGACTATCAAATTGCGGAATCAAGATTCCTTGATCTAATCTTGGACCCCAGCTATATGTAATATTGTCATTCGTTCCACCTCCTAAACCATCTACAAACTCAAATTCACCTGAATTACCCTGACCATATTCATTCTGAAACTGTGGTAATTGGAAAGCTCGTTCAACCATGGTTGTGGAATTGATGCTTACGCCAATCCCTTGCTTGTCAGAACCATCTTTAGTGGTGATAATAATTACCCCATTCGAAGCTCTGGTTCCATATAGTGCCGCTGCACCGGGACCCTTTAAAACAGAGACGGAAGCAATATCATCTGAATTCACCTCCATTGCACCATTTCCAAAATCAACTTCCTGGAATCCCGCGGCAGCATCATTGGTGAAGTTTACAATTGAATTATTATTAATCGGGATTCCATCAACTACAAATAAAGGGTTGTTATTAGTAAAAGATGCTTCACCTCGAATAGTGATTTTTGATGTGGAACCTACGCCTGTTGCTCCTTGACTTACTGTAACCCCAGCTAGTTTTCCAGCAAGATTATCAATAAAGTTGGTTGACTTGACTCCAGCAATTTTACTAGATTCAATTCTTTGAACATTATAACCTAAGTCTCTCGTTTGACGCTTAATACCAAGAGCGGTTACGACGACTTCATCCAATTCACTAATTCCTTCCTGAAGAACAACGTCAATGACGTTTTGGCCATTTAACTTTACCTCCTGCGTAGTAAAACCAATAGAGGATATGACTAATATAGCATCATTGGGTACTGTTAATTCAAAAGCGCCATTACCATTGGTAATAGTACCATTAGACGTTCCTTTTTCACGAATAGTGACTCCTGGCAGGATATCTCCATTAGAATCGGAAACTACTCCTGATATAATAATTGATTGAGCAAACAGGCTCATTCCAAATAGCTGAATCGTCAGCCATAGGTAGATTTTTTTCATTTGTATAAGTTGAATGAGTAAGAGTAAGAAAGCTTAACTAGATCTTAAGCAGCTATTGGTGGTCCTCTATGATCGGGAGTTACAGACGGTCTTTTAAGAGTAGGTCTATTTGTTTCTAGTAGTCTTTCGAACCGTGAAGTGAAAATCGAAACCAGTATGTTTTTTAGTTCAAAAGTTGAAGCATATTCGAAAACATCTTCATCACTATTTAAATCGATTTTCTTTTGGAGCTCAGTAACTTCTATATGTTTGTCAAGTGCAAACTTTTTCAGGTCAGTAAAAAGTCTGGAAGTATTCCACTGTAGGTTTTTGAAGTCTATTTTATTAAAGGCCTCTTTTGAAATACTTATTAAATATGCGCCTCCATGTTGATCAGGTCCTAAAACTATTTTGTCATCATCAAAAGATGAAATGGCTTTATCAATATCGTGAGATGAAAGTCCCGGACAATCTCCACCGATCAGTATAACTCTATCGTATCCTTTGGCAAAAACATCCCGAGCACTGTTTGATATGCGTTCACCAAAAGTATCACCTACCTGGATGTTTTCATGAACGTGATAAAATGCTCCAGAACTACTGATTGCCGCCTTCTTGGCAGCTTTTATAAGCTTTTGATGTAATAGATTATTTCTGTCTTTTTGATTTAAAAGAGGTTTATGAGAAGCCTCTACATTTGCCTTTCGAGCAAACAACACAACTGCAGTAGATGATTGAGAGGATTTCATTTGGTTAAATTAAGTTATCCAACTTACGTATGAACAACTGTAATAGGATTTAACCTCGACAAATCGACAGTTTGTCGCGTCGGCAGCAAGTACTATCTCAAATACAATTTACTTGTAAGCTCTTTTTGATCACTTTTCAGTTTGACCAGATATATCCCTCTAGAGAGCTTACTAATATCTATTCCATCAACATATTCGTATGTCCCACTTTTCACTAGTTTGCCATCAATCGTAAGGATCTCATAATCCACCTGATTTCCAAGCTTTGAGTTGAGTCGAACAATAGTTGATGCTGGATTGGGAAATAGCTGAATAGCCTCTTCAGATTTCAAACCTAGTGTCAAAGGTCCCGTCTTTAACACTCTTGATTGCTCTGCATCAAGTGTTATGGTTAACTCACTTTTATTTACTAGATCAATACGATATGAAGCATCTAACTGATCGACCAACGCTGAGGATTCTGTGGTGGTAAAAACATTAGATGTATTAACTTCTACAGACCTGGTAGATTCTCCATAATTAATCAATACCAGAACCTGTTCTCCTTCATATTCCCTCCAAAATCCGAGTACTTCATCACTACCTGTATTTATCTCTCGATAGGTGCCTTTTTGAAGTGCAACTTCTTTCCCTCTTAGCTGAATAAGCTTTCGATACCAATTGAATACAGAGTTAGGATCTTCCATACCTACTTCGACATTATTGGTCTTGTAGTTACTGGACAAAGAATTCCATGGTGAACTATCTGAGAACCCCCCGTTGGAGTCATTACTCCAAGGCATAGGTCGTCTTATATCCTCATCTGGTTTAGTGCCTTTCATAGCTACTTCCTCTCCATAATAAACAAAAGGCACTCCTGGTAGCATAAAATATGATGCTGCAATCAATTTTACTTTACTTTCGTTGGAGCCAAGTTCATCCATAATTCTATTTTGGTCATGGTTTGAGGCAAATGTTCCGAATTGAAAGTATGGATAGCTATTGATTACTTTGTTTATTTGATTTTTGAGTGGAATAGCACTTTTCCCATTGATACTGCTAATCATGGCTGAACTCAAGTCAAAATCAAAACAAAAATCCAACCCTCTGTTGACTACATAGGGAACAATTTTTTCTGTACTCGTCCAGGCTTCTCCTACTGATAGTGCATTGGGATTTGATTCTTTTGTGACTGCTACCCAATCTCTCCAAAACGCATGAGTCTCGGAGATATCTTCAAGTTCACTGGCTTTTTCATGAATATATTTAACCGCATCCAATCGATAACCATCTATTCCTATGTCTTCAAGCCAAAAACGTGTAATATCAAATATTTCATTTCGTACTTCTTCCTCGTCATAGTTTAGATCTGGCATACCTCCCCAGAATAATCCATAATAATACGAAGAGCCTCCCCCATGCCACACTGTCTGTCCCCACGGACCAGAATAGCTTGGCTTAGATTCTGTCCATCTATACCAGTTACGCTTGTCAGAAGTACTTGAAGATCTAGCATTTTTAAACCACTCTATTTCTGTAGAGGTATGATTTAAAACAAGATCTATAATAACCTTTATTCCTCTTTTGTGAGCTTCGCTGAGAAAATTTTCAAAATCATCCATGGTTCCATAATCTGGATTGATGGATCTATAATCATTCACATCATACCCATGGTAGCTTGGGGAATCATGGATCGGCATGAGCCATATTCCCGTAATACCCAGATCATTTGTGGTATTGGGGTCACCATCATTCAAATAATCTAACTTCTCTGTTATGCCATTAAAATCACCGATCCCATCCCCATCACTATCATAAAAGCTTCGTACGAATATTTCATAGAAAGTTGTTTCATTCCACCAGTTCAAATCTTCTTCTGACTGATCTCCTACAGTGATGTAATCAGACAAAACAATTTCGTCTGATGAAAAGCTATTGGATACTCTTAAAGTAACATTATATGAACCAGGCGTTTCGTATGTAACAGATACATTTCTATCTGTAGAAACCGAAGGATTTCCCCCCTCAAATACCCATTCAGTATTTTCGATTAGACCACTGGAGTTGTCTGAGAAAAGAACCGAGCCTCCTGTAAAGACAAATGTTGAAGATGAATTGACATCAGCTAATGCTGGACCAGTGGGTGATTCTTCATCATTATACCAGAATGACAAAGTTTCATCACCTGACGAAACAACATGTGTTCGATTGTTACCGGAACCTGGAAACTCTTCTCTATCATTCCATGCTCCATTATATCGAAACTTGAATTCAATCTTTTGATCAGCATTGAACCCATTTACTGTTGCCTCCCAAATTCCATCTTTATCTGAGTCTGACAGCTTAGTCAATGAAGTCCCCCAATTATTGAAGGTTCCAGCAACATCTACGTACTCGGCATCTGGATTAAACTTATCAAGTTCAATTTGGTAAGACATATCAACCTCAAAGGTGATCGAAATGTCCTGAGAGAAAGTAGTCAAACAGGTGAACAGAAGAGCAGAGATGAGTAATTTTCGCATTATTCAAATTTAATGCTTGCCCTCATTCACGCTTCAAAATTCATCATATTTCAACGCAAACGTTTGTGGTTATGAAATAGAACTTCTTACTCGACTTGTGTATTCTCGCAAGGCAGTCTTGAAATCTACATTATTCTCTTCCATTGACTGAATAATCTGGATGGCTGCATATGCATGCGTGAGTTGTTCACCTTCATCTTCTCCTTGAATTTCAATTTCTGGTTGTCGCTCATCCGCAATTGCCGCTTCTGCACTTTCGAGTTCTTCTTTAGAATACTGTTCTACTAGCGATTTAATAACCGGTATCTTCATAGTTAAATAGCATTCATCAAGTCCACAACAGTGTCTTCCTTACTCGTTGCTACACCGGTAATTAATTCGCCATTCTTGAAAGTTGCAAAGAAAGGAAGACTCGTTACGCCCGCAAGTTTTCTTGCTTCAGAGCTATTTTCAGCATTTACATCTAAGAAAGTTACATCCGAGAATCTGTCATCTTCAGAGAGCCTTTTAAATTTGGGTCCAAAAAGTCTACAACTACCACACCAATCAGCATAATATTTGACTATCACTTTATCATTATTATTGATAGTCGTTAAAAAATCATCGTCCGTTTTTAATTCTACTGCCATTTAGAAATTGTTTTGGTGCAAAACAGCAAATTAATTGAAATTGTTTCAGTCAGTAACGTTTTATTTGCGATTGAAAAAATGAAGTTATGGCTCTAAAGACTTTTGTGAAAATTAGTAATGTATCAAACTTATCAGATGCTCGCTATTGTGCTGGAATGATGGTCGACATACTAGGTTTCAACATTGACTCTTCTACTGACACATTTGTGAGTGAAGGTGATTTTGGTGAAATCACTGATTGGTTAGCAGGAATAAAGTTTGCTGGTGAATTCCATAACGCTACTATCGAACAAATCAAGGAAGGATTAAAACTCTACGCCGTAGATTTCATAGAAATCAGCAATATGGACTTAGTAGAGGCAACACACCTTCTTGGCAAACCAATCATTTTTAGGTTGTCGATTGAATCTGAAAATGAGCTATCTAATCTCAAGTCTAACCTTAGTTATTTGGATGAACTGGCTTCTATGGTTCTAATCAAATCATCCATAGAGGAGCTTTATAAAGAGCTGGATAATCAAATATGTTTTTATAATGGTAATCTTCGTTTACTCAAAGGGTATGGTATTGAGGCAGATGAAAAACTAGCCAAATACCCAGGATTAGAAATGGAAGCGGATCCAGAGGAACGACCTGGTTACAAAGATTATGGTCAAATTATGGATATACTTGAGTTAATCGAAGACGATTGATATAGCTAAATTGTAAGCTCAACATAATAAAATTGCTAGCTTAATCATCATCCTATTATTTCTCTATTTAGTATAAAGTCATTATGAAGAAAATAATTTTATTATTATCATTTTTTTCCACATCCTGCTTTTTATTTCATTGTTCAGATAAGAGTAGCCCTGAGCCGGAGATTGATTCGGATAATAATGAGGAAAACAGTGATCCATTCATCGATTCTTTCGAAGGAAATGGTGATCTAGTTGGCTACACTACAAATAACCCTGAAGTTTTACCCAATGTAGGTAGACGTTCTGGAAGGTATTATGCTGAACTAATAGATAATAGTGACAATCAGACACTTCATTATCATGAGCAGCAAGGTAGACTAGATGCTAAGCTTGTTTCTTTTCCATTTGAATTCATAGCAAGAAATATAGGCATTGGAACTATTGAAGATTCACAGGTAGCTCCTTCTGCTTCAGGAGAGCCATTTAATTTTGCTGGTGTACAATTACATGTATTAGACTTGGAAAGTCCTAACTCCGCACATGTGGTGGTTGGGCATAGAGGTTCTACAAGTTTTACGATTGAGGGTAAGAATACATTAAATGGTAATTCATCCGTAAATGATATTGGAATTAATGAGGTGTCTGACGGTCGTGCTGATATACGCATTGTAGGTAAAGATGATAACACAGTCACTGTGTATTGGCAGTTACCCAACCTGAATCATGCGGATAAAGAAGATAATTGGACACTTTATAATGGCACAGGGAATCTGCCTGGTCAAGCTCCAACTTTCGGTGAAGAAGTGTATGTAGGCTTGATCACATATGCTTTTTATACCACGGGAGTTCCATTCGTCGGAACCTGTGATCAGATTGAAATAGAAGAATAGTAACTATTTTCCTTTAGGTAGGAAAACGTGAAATACGCTACCTTTCCCAAGCTTCGACTCAAAAGTAACCGTCCCCCCCATTCGCTCAGCGTATAATTTGACTATGGATAGTCCCAAGCCAATAGAAGATTCTCCTTTGGTTGGTTGAGCGCTTAATCGTTGGTATTTCTGAAAAACTTTCTTTTTATCGGCATCAGACAAACCCGGACCATGATCAATTACAGAGATTTTAATCTGATCTCCTTCCTCGCTGGTCTTTAATTTGACCTGGGTATCTGACTTACTATATTTTATTGCGTTTGAAACAAGATTATCAAAAATCTGAGAAGTATATACCTTATCTGCTTTAACCATTAGTTTCTTTCTGCCGAAAGAAGTACTGATGGTAATTGACTTACCTTTTGCTTTTGACTCATTTTCTTCAACAACCAGACTAATGACTTCCTTGACTGGAAAGGTCTCTACCTTAAGGTTATGCTTTCCTGTTTCAATCGCGTCCACGTCTAATATTTTATCAATTAAAGAAGACATTTTTTCAGAAGATTGAAGAATGAATCCTAAGATTTTATTGCCATCATCACTTAAGCTTTTCTCATTCGACTCAATGATTTGTGATCCATTCAGAATATTTGAAAGAGGTGATCTTAGATCATGTGCTAGTACCTGGATAAGATTGTTTTTTTCATCATTTAACTGACGCAACTGATCATTTCGCTCTTCGATGAGAAGTTGTTGAGACAAAAGCTTGTCATTATTGCGCGCTTTGATTCTGTATAGAAAAAATAGTAACACCATAATCGCCAAACCCGCTACAATAATGGAGATAAGGATGATTGTCAAACGTGAAGCTTCTTGATCTCGTTTTGCGGCGAGTAAAAGTCTTTCATATTGAAGCTCCTTCTCTCTATTCGAAATAACTATTTCATCAAGTGGTCCTATTTCTGCAGACTTGGATATTCTCCCTATAATTTCCGAAGCATTGGATCCCAGGTACTTGGAAATGACTCTAAACTTATCAAGCTCAAATTGCGGACTATTAAAATAATCTTCTACTGGCTTTTGCCAATCACTTCCCTTCGGGTAGATCATAGCCAGACCTTCAAGTTTTACCGGATAGAAAAACTGACGTTTGACATCTATATTTTGACCTATAGCGTCTAAAAAATTTGCAATATCAACGTACCCGAAACTTCTTGTTTGTTTGGTTATCCTATCAATAATCTTCCCGCTATTTGTTTCGTATTCAATTTCAAACTCAATACCTAACTGCTTTTGCAGTTTTCTTAAGGATTGATCCAACGTAGTATTCGCTATTGATATTCCTGTATTCCCCGTTAATATTCTTCTAAGTTCGTCTTCCGTCAAAGCAGTAGGCAAATAATTATTAGAAACAAGAACTGCAACGTCAGCCATAAAGGGCTCAGTAAAGTTTAAAAATTTCTTTCGCTCTTCCGTTATAGATATTGATGAGGCCCCAAAAGTTCCCCCTTTGGCATTCTTAATGGTTTCTAAGACTCCTTCAAAACTTTCAACTTCAAGCCATTTTAACTCAATGGAAACTTTATACTTCTTACTAATAAATTCGATAAATGCAATGGCTAAGTCATGCTCTATTCCATCAATAATATTGAGTGACTTCTCAGTCTCCTCATTACTTGGGTACCAATAAAATTCTACTACTCCCTTTTCCTCTTTGAGGATTTTGACCCAATCATCTCCATTCCCATGACAATGAATAGATCCAAGAATAATGATTAATATGAAACAGTATGCTTTGAGCATTAATACGACGGTAATGAGATCGACTAAAATAGTCGAAATGAGTAAATTTAATAGGTTAGTTTAGGCCAATCAGTTGAATAACAACAAATTAAAGGAGGTTGTATATATTTGAACTCAACCTTAAATCTAACCTATTTAACTTCTTCTACCCAACTAAAATGATCTTTCACAATCTCATCTTTATGAGAGGATATGAAATTTAAAAGTTCACTTGCAGCGGGTGTTAAGCGTTTACCTTTTGTGTAAATCAAGTTCCATCTAGTGACAATGGGTAAGCCCTTCACTGGAATAATCTTGAGGCTTCCATATTTCAACTCATTCCTTAATCCTATTAATGGCATAATCGAAACTCCTAAACCAGCATTTACCGCTTGTTTTACCGCTTCATTACTCATTAGTTCCATGGACTTTTCAGGATTTATGTTATGGTCTGAGAAGAATTGTTTCATAACCATTCTTGTAGCTGAGCCTTTTTCTCTAAAAATGATTGGCAATTCGCTTATGTCCTGAGGTTTAAAGGTCTTTTTACTTATTGTTCGATCTGAATTAGATACTAGAAAAAGTTCGTTTTCCATTAATTCCACGGCTTCAACAGGAGGATTTTCAGGCAGTACTGAAACCAATGAAAAGTCTGTTTCATTCTTTGTTAAACTCTCTACCACAGCATTCTTATTTGTTACATCAATACGCAACTCTACCTGAGGATGTGCTTCTGAAAATTGCTTCAAAAAATAAGGCATAACATACTTACCGGTCGAAACTACTGAAATGCTAATCTTACCAGAAAGCAGGCCTTTGTATTGATCTACTGTCGTTTTCAAAGATTCAGCTTCTTGCAAGATTCTTGCGCTAACACGATGAATTTCCATTCCAAAATCAGTGATATAAAGCTGCCTTCCTATTACCTCTGTAAGAGGTATATCAAACTGATCCTGCAATTTTTTTAATTGAATCGAAACTGCAGGCTGAGTCAAATAAAGTTCTTCTGAAGCTTTAGTGATGCTCTTGTTCTTACAAATACTTTGAAATACTCGAAGCTGGTGGATTGTATAATTCATAAGCAATATTAATGTAAATCATTAAAAATATAAATAAAAACTTATGAATTATTCCATTCATATTTGCCTCGAAATCAAAAATAAAACAAGATGACAATTACCATGAACTCCATCTTCTCGCAGACAAATGCAGCCAAAACGCTACAAGAAAAATCAATGAATTTTCAGAATGAAGAGCTTCCTCTATCAGAAGTATTCAAGCAAGAACTTATGAAAAAGGGGGAGTATGATGAAAGCAAGATTCGATGGATTGATCACGAAACTGTTGAAGTAACGAATATTTCAGGTCTTGCAATCCACAGCTTTGCCTTGCGTGCAGAAGAGATGGGAAAAGACATTGAGTACAATAAACAGACAATCTTAAAGATTAAGAATTAAGTATGATTTTCAGTGGCCTAGCCGAAAACATTACGAATCCTGCTTTGCTCTTCTTCCTACTAGGGATCATAGCAGTTCAATTGAAAAGTGATTTACAAATACCAGAAAGCTCTTCGAAATTTATTTCGATCTACTTGCTGTTTTCCATTGGATTCAAAGGAGGACAAGAGCTTTCTCATAGCGCAATAAGTGGTGAGTTGATATGGAGCATTGTCGCAGGAGTCTTGTTGGCTGCTACTGTTCCATTACTTGCTTTTTTCATCCTAAAACGAAGGTTGAGTATTGAAAACTCTGGGGCCATAGCAGCAGCATATGGATCCGTAAGTGCAGTAACTTTTGTAACCGCCATTTCTTTCCTTGAGTTTCAGCAAGTAGAATTTGGAGGTCATATGATTGCTGTTATGGCTGTTATGGAAGCTCCTGCTATCGTTGTAGGTGTATTACTTATCAACCTTTACAACAAGACAGATAAGAATCGACCTTCCTGTAAGTCAGTCCTCTATCATTCTGTAACGAATGGCAGTGTTGTTCTAATTATGGGAAGTCTCATCATTGGGTTTCTAGCTAGTGATAAACAAGCGCAAGGTATTGAGCCTTTTACAACAGATATTTTTAAAGGGTTTCTGGCAGTGTTCCTTTTAGATATGGGTATCACAAGTGGAAAGCAACTCTCCGTTATGGTAAAAAAAGGATTATACCCCTTCCTGTTTTCAACATTGATGCCTTTTTTCAATGGCCTGGTAGCCCTCTTTATTAGTATGCAAATAACGGACTCTCCAGGAAATCAATTATTGTTTGCATTGCTTGGTGCAAGTGCTTCATACATCGCTGTTCCTGCAGCTATGAAAAACGCAGTGCCAAAGGCAAATCCGAGTTTATATCTACCAATGGCATTGGGTATTACATTTCCAATCAATGTAATCATCGGAATTCCTTTCTACTATCAAATCATTCAAAATGCTGGTTGAGGAGCCAGTTCAAGTTAGTTGAGTAAATGAGCCGCGCACAAATGTGTGCGGCTTTTTTCTTACCAACCCCAGCTTCCGGGTTCTCCCTTGAATGGTCCAACTATATTGGAGGTAATCCAGCCTCCATAAAAACCTCCTGGCTGTGGAAGTACTTTTTCATCGCCCACATAACACTCATCCATATATTGCGAATAGACACATACATGATCTTTAAGTTCATGATAGGGATTTGTAGGGTTTTCATACCCCCACGCACAATTCTCTACAATCTTGTCACCCGCCTTTATATCGTAATAATGTGCCATCCCCTTGAACTCGCAAAAAGAGCTTTTATTTTCATTTCTTAAGATTATATCAGTTTTAAAATCACTAATTGGCAAGTAGTAAGTAGGTGGATGACTTGTTTCGAGTATTCGGAACGAGCTATTGGTGTCTAAAATAATTTCCGAACTGCAAATGATTCGAATATGTTTTGTAACCTTTTGAAGCGCTGGTGGTCTCGGATAATCCCAAACAGATTCCTGACCTGGTAAGGACTTAATCTTCTTTATTTTATTCATCAATAGTCTAAGCGTTTTTTAACTTAAAAGTTTATTTTAAAATTCACTTATCGAGTTCAGATCCTATTTTAGCATTTCAATGAGTTTAGAATCCTTTTCAGCGTTAGATTTTGAGACAGCTACATGGAATCCAGCAAGTGTTTGTCAAGTTGGGATTGTTCGGGTTGAGAATGGAATTACAACCGAAGAAGTGAATCGCCTCATTCAACCTCCAAAAAATGAATACTTCTATAAGAACATTGAAGTGCATGGAATCAAACCAGAAGATACACTAAAGGCTCCCCTATTTGAAGAGGTGTGGTTTGATATCAAGCATTTGATCGAAGATGAGGTAGTTGTAGCTCACAACGCAAATTTTGATGTGAATTGTTTAAGAAATACGCTTGCATTCTACGACATTGCTCAACCTCACTTCGAAGTAAGGTGTACGCGTGTAATCTATCGTAGAGGGCTAGCCTACCTTTCCAAAAAATATAAAATTCCTTTACAGCATCATGATGCTTTAAGTGATGCTAATGCTTGTGCTCAATTGTACCTGAAACATTTGAAGAGACAGGCCCTTCCTAAGACAGGAAGCCTTTTCTGAACTACCAGTTACTATCTATTCCTGGATCAACAACTTCCCTATCATCCTTATGCTTCATAGATCGTGGGACATTTCGCTCGATAATGGTGCATAAAGCCTCAAACAAATGTTCTTGTCCCGAAGATTTTCTATTTATAAAACCAATTTCACGAATCTTTCCTTCAAGAATAACTAAACTCTTTTCCTGATCATTATCTAAACTTAAGGTGGTCAACTCTGGAAGTATTGTAATTCCACCAAAATGATCCACCATCCGGATTAAGGAATCTATATTGCTACAAAAATATTTTAAGCTTGTTTGTGTTTTTACATGCTTAAATGAGCAAATATCATTAACCTGATCTCGAAAGCAGTTTCCTTCTTCGAGTAGCCAAAGAGTTCCCAAATCTATGTTTGAAAGTTTGAGTGATTCCAAAGCCAAGACCTTATTACTTTCTTGATTTTGATAAAGAAAGAAAGATTCATAAAAAAGGGGTCTGACCTCTATGCCTTGCCTGGATATTGGTGTAGAAATAACTCCGCCATCGAGTTCGCCTAATCTGACTTTTTGTAAAATCTGTTCTGTCAAAAGCTCGTGTACTTCTATTGATACCTCTTGATATGTTTGATTGAAATCATCTAGAAATAGTGGAATCAGAAATGGTGATAATGTTGGAATTACTCCAATTTTCAACTTACCTGTATACTGTTGGCCTAGGCTCATAGCATAGTCTTTCAACTGTTTACTGGCTGAGACTATTTCGCCTGCTTTTAATAAAAATTTCAATCCCCGTTCAGTCGGTTCTACGTTTGTCCTAGACCTATCGAAAAGAGAGATGCCTATTTCGTTTTCAAGGTTTTTGATCTGTAAACTAAGTGCAGGTTGGGTGACATGCAAGGTCTTAGCAGCTTGTGTAAACGAGCCTAACTTTTCAAGTGCGAGTGCATATTCTAATTGCTGAAGATTCATAAGAATAACTTATAAAAAAAATTTGCCATAAATTTAACATATATCAATACGTGTGTCACAAATTTTATAATTGATTACCTCAGAGCTACAAATCACTGAATACTCAAGGATACATGTATATCATCACCGATCTCATACTTTCCTGGTAATGAAGATGTGAACACAATTTCATCTGCAACTTTGATAACTAATTCCTCGTGATTTCCTTTAAATTGAATATTAATTATTTGACCTTTTTTTCCATGATCATTGAGTTGAAATTGCTCAGGTCTTACAATTCTTTCATCTCCTTCTACCTCCAACCACCTCTTTGGATCGATCAATTGATAGTCTCCAAATAGTCCAGCTACATATTCGTTGGCTGGATGAAAATAGATCTCTTTTGGGTTACCTTGTTGAACAATCTCTCCTTCTTTCAAAACAAGAATTTCTTCAGACCAGGGAAGTAAGTCGGTTGACTCATGTGACACCATCAAAATGGTGGCCTTAATCTCTTCATCTATGTTATTAATGACACTCTTCATTTTATGCTTATGATGCGTATCTAGATTGGAAAAAGGCTCATCTAGAAGTAAAATCTCAGGTTCCTTCATCAAAACTTTAGCCAGTGCAATTCTTTGTCTCTCTCCCCCAGAGAGTGCCCGTGTATCCTTGTCAAGTAAATCTTCTATCCTGCAAAGTTCTGCCATGCGCGATACCTCTTCATCGGAATATGGATGCACTAATAAAAAATCTTCTACACTAATGAATTTTGGTAGTTCAAAAGACTGAGATAAGTAAGCCATTTTGGGATGTCCAGGAATGAGCCGATCTAGCTTTGGGTAAATATTTTCCTGACCCAGAAGTACCTCTCCTTCATTCGGTTTTTCCAACCCTGCAATGATCTTCAATAGTGTTGATTTTCCTGATCCAGTCTCGCCGGCAATACCTATCCTACTGCCTTCATCAACTTCTAAAAAAGAGCAATCAAAAGCATCTCTCTGCCCATCGAATGTCTTTCGAATATTATGTAATTTTAGTTTTGCCATTTACTCATCTATGAGATCGACCCAAATATAGGATGGTCAAAGGTGGCAGTAACATTAAATAAAGTATGATGAGTAAAACTGATTTCACTGACCTTTCTGCATTGTTTATCAATTGCACGCTTAAAAAATCTCCTAATCAGAGTCATACCCAAGGTTTGATAGATGTTTCTATTGATATCATGGAGAAAGAAGGTTTAGCTACTGAGAGTATTCGCTTTGTTGATTATGCGATTCCTTATGGAGTCCACCCAGATATGAAAGAACATGGGTATGGAGAAGATGATTGGCCAGAAATCTACGAAAAAGTAATGGCAGCTGATATTTTGGTCATTGGAACCCCAATCTGGCTGGGTGAAAAATCTTCTGTTTCGGTTAAGTTAATTGAACGTTTATATGGAATGAGCGGTAATCAAAATGATAAGGGACAATACATCTATTATGGCAAAGTAGGAGGATGTGTTGTTACGGGTAATGAAGATGGCATCAAGCATTGCGCTATGAGTATTCTATATGCAATACAACATCTAGGATACAGCATTCCACCTCAGGCAGATTGTGGATGGATCGGTGAAGCTGGTCCTGGACCTAGTTACATGGATAAAGAAGCCAATGCATTTGACAATGCTTTTACGAACAGGAATACCACTTTTATGACTTACAACTTGCTCCATCTTGCAAGGATGATGAAGGATAATGGAGGATATCCTAAGTATGGTAACTCCAGGAAAGATTGGGATGACGGGACGAGATGGAATTTTGAAAATCCTGAATATAGATAGTTAAGTTTTCATTTATAATTACTTATGCTTTTCATAATAAATATAAATGAAAATTTATGTATTGATTAGGGCATATTTGCTTCATTAAATGATATGCCAATATGGAAACCTTATTCGCAAGAGAACTTGAAATGTTTGAGCAAACAAATGCTTACCTGGATGATCACATAGCTATATGGATCGCTATTCCAATTGTAAGCAATTATAAAAATAGGATCCACCAACTAATTCCTACTTTGAAGGAGTCTCTTATTGGAAAGGATACTTCAAAGGTGCATATGGGACAAGCTATTTTGCATCTCAAGAAGCAGATAGCAGATAAAATGGATATCCTGGATGATACACTTGAAGCTTATGCCGATGATATTGGAAACGAAAAGCTTCGCCAACAAGCTGCAAATTATTATTCTGATTACTTCAGGTTACCCTATGACGATTTTGTTGATAAGGTCACCAAAATGATTGATCTCTTAGAAATACATGTGAACAATATGGGTGACTATGGATTGGTGCAAGATCAAATTGATGATGTTAAGCTTAACCTGGATGAGTATCAGCTAAGTCTAGGCAAATCTCAAACGTACGATATGGCCTCAAAAATCGCCAGACAAGATAAAGACAAGCTGATTGGTGAAGCTGAAGAATACGCTGATAAGCTAGATAAGGTCATGAAAAGATTCAAACGTTCAAATTTCACTTTCTACAATGGCTACCTGGCTGCAAGAACTATCGTTGAGTATTAGTCAGCGAACCTAAACTTCATGTACTTGATTTTTTCCCCTTTCTCTGTCCAGATGCGTTCGTATTTGGTTTTAATTCCGTGGTGTTCGTTCAGCATGGGTGAATCGTACAGGTCGAATGTGAATTCATGATCTTTGATATTGAAGTCGGCTAATACTTGTAATGTATATTCAAAAAGCTCTGTATTGTCCGTTTTGAATTTAAACCACCCATCTGCTTTAAGAATCTGGCGATACTTTTCTAAGAAATTCTTGTTGGACAGCCTATGCTTTTCATCACGTTCTTTTGGTCTTGGGTCTGGAAAAGTCAACCATATTTCATCTACCTCATTTTCATCAAAAGATTTCAAGATCTCAATGATATGTGTACGAAGAAATGCTACATTCTCCAGGTTATTCTCTTGAGCATACTGACTTCCTCTCCAAATACGATCACCCTTTATGTCAATTCCTATAAAGTTTTGACTAGTGTATTTTTCTGCTAATGAAATAGTGTACTCTCCCCACCCACAGGCAAGTTCTATTACGATTTCATTATTATTACTAAAGAATTCGCTCCAGTTTCCATGGATCGACTCAAAAAGATCTTTTCCTGGTTCTATGACATTTTTACTTGCCATATTTTCGGAAAACTTCGTTAACTTATTTTTTTTTGCCAATGTATTACCTGTTCAATCAAACACACAGAATAATGAAATCTAACATCCTTCTGCTACTACTCTGCTTATTTTCATTTGCTTCCTTCTCTCAAGAAAAAGAAGCTGAAATTGTTAAAGCTATTGATGACTTGACTCTCCGATGGGACAGTGAAGCCGTGAAGCTGCAAACTTATGAAGGCTTAGGGAGTTTTTGTGGTCAATCGGTATATAGAAAACAAATCATCGGCATGCTTGATGAAATTCACCATTACGATACTTTACTTTATGGGATAGTGACCAGGAAATTTACTAAGAATGGAGATAAAGAGGCCAAAGCAACGCTGGATGATATTGAGACTTTAGAAAGTGATTACACAACTAAGTCTTTTAGAAGGTTCATTCATCAGGAGTGTAATACGTATAATGACATAGAGAAGAATCTCGGTGCTGAAAAAGGATCAGAATACAAGGCAGAGGTAAAGGCTCTTGAAGATGAGCTTAAAAAGTATGTGAAGGAAATCACAAAGCAGATTGATGTTATTGATGAGCATGTACATCATTTACATTTAGGCGAGGATTAGATTAATTAAAAATATACTCGTTCATTTTTCGGTTGCCGCAATTCTAAATTAGTTGGTCATTTGCATCAAAAACACAAGTGATGCAAAAATTCTTAGATCTACATAAAAAAGAAGAGCCCTTAATTTTAGGAAACGTGTGGGACGTTTCTAGTGCGATACATTATGAGAAAATGAACTTCAATGCAGTTGGGACATCTAGTGCTGCGATTGCTCATACGCTAGGTTATGAAGATGGTCAAAACATGCCCTTCGACTTTTACTTGCAAATAGTCCAAAGAATAATAAGTTCAATTAAAATCCCGTTGAGTGTAGATCTTGAATTTGGATATGGGAATACTCCTAGTGAGATTATTGATAATATCATCAAATTAGATAAGCTAGGTGTCCAAGGCATCAACTTGGAAGATTCTAAGATTGTGAATGGAGAAAGAGTACTTGAGAATGTGAAAATATTTCAAGAAAAAATAGCTGAAATATCAGCCACTCTCAAAGAGAGAGGCATAAACATTTTCATCAATTTAAGATCAGACGCTTTTTTGGTGACAAATGCAAGTCCATTGAATGAGTCACTCAATAGAATAGAAGCGTATAAAAACTATGTTGATGGCATCTTTCTTCCAGGTATTACAGAAATTAGTGATATCGAGTCTATTACCACGAATTGTGATCTCCCTTTGAATGTCATGTGTTTCCCAAATCTTCCTGATTTTGAAACATTAGCTAGAGCAGGCGTGAAACGAATAAGTATGGGGAATTTCTTACATCAAAGATTGATGAATCAAATGGAAAAGATTACTCAAACAGTATTGGAACAAAATTCATTTAGTTAGACCTTCGAAAAAATGATCTAACATCAGATTGATTCAACCTCAGCAACAACGAAAGTACTCCCAGTGATTAAGATAATATCATCAGGGTGCGCCTTTTCTTTTGCACTTGTTATCGCTTCGTTTACATTTTTAAAGCACTCCCCTTCTATACCATTCATTATTCCTTGAATCGCTAATTCTTCGACCGGGAGCGCTCTCGGAACTGAAGATTGCGTCCAATATTTCTTAGAGTCTTTGGGGAAAATATGAAAAATAGAAGATAGATCCTTATCCTTCACAGTTCCGATGATCAGGTGTAATGCGCCTTTACAAAGAGACTTTACTTGCTGCAGTAGGATACTCAATCCTTCCGCATTATGACTTACGTCTGCAATAACCAATGGTTCTTGACTTAGAATCTGAAACCTACCTTTTAGACCTGTCAAGGAATTAAGGTTATTCAATCCTTCATTTATATCAGTTTGAGAAATCTTCCAACCTCGATTCTTCAGTTCATCAATGACTGCCTCAATACCTGGAACATTCTTTACTAAGTAGTCTGGGACTAACGATTGAGCTCTCCAATTTGCAGAATCAGCATAAACCAAATTTGTGTGTCGCACTTCAGCAAACTCTTCAAAAACTGACTGAGTCTCAGATGTCTTTTCCCCTATAATTACAGGTACATTTGGTTTGATAATACCTGCTTTCTCACGAGCAATTTCCTCCAATGTATTACCAAGCATATCCATGTGGTCATATCCAATATTGGTTATCAAACTTACTTCTGGTGTTATCACATTGGTACTATCCAACCTTCCTCCAAGACCTGTCTCAATGATCGCGATATCAACACTACTGTATTTGAAATAGTCAAACGCCATTGCTACTGTTATCTCAAAAAAAGAAGGTTCTATTTCTGCAACCGCTGGTTTTATTCGTTCAACAAAATCAACTACGAAGTTTTGAGGAACTTCACTTCCATCAATTTTAATTCTTTCAGTGAAGTTCTTTAAATGTGGCGAGGTGTAAAGCCCTGTTTTATAGCCTGCTGTTTGCATAATAGCTGCTATTCCATGAGCCGAAGTTCCTTTGCCATTTGTACCTGCAATATGGACACTCTTAAAACTTAAATGAGGGTTATCAAGAACATCAAGAAGCTTAATCGTATTCGTCAGATCTTTCTTATAAGCTTTTTTTCCATCACGCTGATACATTGGAAGTCGAGTAAAAAGGTACTCGAGCGTTTCTTCGTATGTCATCTGGATTTTATGATGAAAGTAATCGTTCCAGTAGAAACATTGGCTGTTTTATAGTCGGCTGTTTTGCTGAATGTAAGCTTTTCCACAGCTTGTCGATACTTACGCTCCACAGAAGGTGAAACGGTAGAAGTTACGGTTTCTATTTTGACTAAATATCCATCTTGGTCTACTACAATTTTGTAAACAATTTTTCCCGACTGATCTGATTGATCATCAGGTTTGGGCTTAAAATCCCAAACCCATCCAGAGAGAGCGAGGTTAGCTCCTTCAGATTCTCCAGTATTTGTTCCTTGGCTCCCGTAGATAGCTCTTTCATCTAATTCATTCTCTTCTTCACCATCTGAAGTATTCTCAGTTGTCTCTTCTGAGTCATTATCAGAGGGCTTCATTACAGCTCTTGAATCAACCTCTGGTTGCTCCTCTGCTGGTTTGGTTTCTTGAGGTTTAACTTCTTCTACTTTTACAGGGCTTTCTACTTGTGATTCTACAGCTGGTTCTTGAGCTTCGCTGTTATCTGTAGTTTCCCTGACCTCTTCCGTTTCAGCTGAAGTTTCCTCGATAGCTTCTTCCTCTATGTCTTCTACTTCCGGAGCTTGTGGTGATGGAGATGATGCGGCGGGAGCTCCCGCAGATGTTGTAAAACCTAGTTCAATGCCATACTCAGGAATGGGTGGGAATGGCTCTCTCCAGGCCACTATAAAATAAAAGAGAACAAGTAACACCAGTTGGATGCCTACTGAAGTAAGCCAGCCAACTCGTCTATTGCGCTCATCTTTCTTTTCACGTTCCTCCATCATTCGGGTTTTGTAGCAATGGAAACTTTTGCTTTTAACGCGGTAGCAATACCGGCTACTTCCACTAACCTTTCTACAGGAACAGCTGCATCACAATGCAAAACGACAATGCCTTCTTTCCCTGACAAATTACTCCTTAATACGGATTCTAACGAAGAACGATTCACTCGCTGGTTATTCACGAAGTAGGTTAAATTTTTGGTAATGGTAACACTAACCTTCTGCATCACTATCTCAGAGGATCTAGAAGAAGGCAGGTTCACCGGTAAACCTGAAGGAGTAATAAATGAGGCTGTCAACATGAAAAAGATCAATAGAAGGAATATGATATCCGTCATTGATGACATGCTAAAACTTGCACTCACCTTATGTTTTGACTTCAAATCCATGTTTATTTCTTTGGTTCTTGTAACAGGTCAATGAAATCAATCACATTGAACTCCATCGTATGTATCACTTTCGCTACTTTGGAAACGAGGTAATTGTAACCCAAGTATGCAAGTATGCCAACAAACAAACCAGCTGCTGTTGTAATCATGGCTTCATAAATACCCGAAGACAATAATTTTGGGCTTACAGCACCTTCTTCTTGTGCTATAGCAATAAAGGCTTGAATCATTCCTGTAACGGTACCTAAGAATCCTATCATTGGCGCTGCTCCTGAGATAGTAGCCAATAAATTCAAGTTTTTTTCAAGTCGATAGATTTCTAGCTTTCCTACATTTTCGATACTAACTTCAATGTTCTTCAGTGGATTACCAATCCTACTAATTCCCTTTTCTATCATACGAGCAACAGGGGTATCAGTCTTGCCACAAAGTACTTGAGCACCACCTATATCTCCTGAAATAACCAATGATCTTATTTGATCCTTAAAGGACTCGGGAGTTTTTGCTGCAGCCCCTAAGGTCCTTGTTCTTTCTACGAAAATATAGATAGCTACCATCCAAAGCAACAGGATGGGAATCATCATATATCCTCCATTAGTCAGGAGTTCTAATAATGAAATTGATTCTTCTGATTCTAAACCCTCTACTATAGGATCTTGCATAACACTAATAAGCATATGTTCTTTTTATCATGAGTTAAAGGATGGAACACCACCCAAAAAGACTGAACGTAATAACTAAAGGATTAGTGTTTTAGTATTTTAATATCCAAATATCATCACCAAACTCACCTTTAAATCCCTCAACTGCACCTTGTGCTTCTGTCAAAGACCCATATCCTCTAATCGCTACCCTATGTGTAATCGCCTTGCCAAATGGAGGAATTATCGAAGGGCTTCTTCCTACGTTTGATAGCTCAGTAGCATAATCAGTCGCCATATCTTCATCAACAAAACTTCCAATTACAATAAAGTAATTACCCGTCCTATTAGTAAGTGCATTTATGGTTCCAGGATTAGCAGCCACAGGTTCTGGTTTCTGTACCGCAGGCTTTTGTGCTGGTGTAGTTTTAGGTTGATTATTCTCAGGTTTTGTTGTTGATTCTGTCTCTTCGGTAGTTGTCTCTTCATCTTCATTCGCTACAGGTTTCTTTTCTACTGGTTTCTTAGCAACCGGCTTTTCAACTTTCTTCTCAGCAACAGACTTATCCTCACCTCCACCCAATGGTGACATAACATAGAAAATAGCACCTAGAGCTGCGAAAATCAAAATACCTATGATTACTACTTTGGCAAATTTACCTTTGCTTTGAGAGGTAGGCTCTTCACTATCAGACTGGTATGCAGGCACATCAGACACATTACTCTCTTCTGTTTCCATCAGTTCTTTTTCAAACTGAGCAAATTCATCTTCATCTAGTACATCGCTATCAAATACCGAATCGGGTATCTCTTCTCCATCATCATCTGCTTCTGAAGCTTCAAAGTCATCAAATGATTCTTCTTCGTAGAAATCTTCCATGGTATCATCGGAAAGATCCTCTTCGTCAGGAAGAGCATCTCCTTCTGAAAGGTTTTCTTCATCAAGTGATGCTTTTATTTCTTCATCTGAAACTTGTTCAGGTATTTCTTCATCATCCATGGAGATATCATCATCCATAGAAAAATCATCATCCATAGAGATGTCGTCATCCATAGAGATATCGTCATCCATAGAGATATCGTCATCCATGGATATATCATCGTCCATAGAAATATCATCATCTGTAGACATATCATCATCCATGGAAAAGTCATCGTCCATAGAGATATCATCATCCATTGATTCGCTCTCAAATATGGAATCATCTTCTGCTACCACATTCTCTTCTTGCACAGGTTCTTCTGTAGCAGGCTTCTCTTCTGCCGTTGGTGTTGGTGTTGCTTCCTCTACATCATCAGAGTCATCATCTAATGCTTCGTAATCTAACTCCGGTAAACCGAAATCTTCATCATCACCGAAGAAGTCATCTTGATCTTGCTGATCCTTATCCTTGTTGTCGTCTGTAGCCATAGTATATATTTTGACCGAACCAAGATAAAATAAAATTAATAACTAGGAAATATTAGTATCAGAAACGGTACTGACCACCAATTTTAAAAGCGAGTCCTCGGGTCGGGTACCCCAAATATCGTTCGTATTCATTATTAAGCAAATTATTTACGTCAATGAATGCAGATGCACGCTCAGTTATTAGGTATTTGGCTCCTAATCCCACATCAACAAACGCAGATAGATTGACATATCCAAAGTTTACATTGGCAGGAGAACGAATGCCTCCCATGCTACTTAGGTAGGCTGAAACGATAATTCTTTCCTTGATATTATGACTTGTATGTGCTTTAAATATGTACGTGGGCCTATTCCAAGGGCGGTCCAACGTCTTTACAGAATAGCCATTTATTTCCAGGCTAGCTCCGTACATACTGGTGGCTGTTGGCATATAAGAAACACTCGATTTAAGCGATATAATATTAACGGGCTCTGTATCGTAAGCTAGATTGTATCTTGAAGAATCATTAATTGATGGGACAAAAAATGGAAGTCCCTTGGTTGAGCTACTAATCAAGCTAGCATCAAACAATAGGTTTTTGATTGGACTTCCTTTAATTCCTCCGCCGAATTTATAGGTATACTCAACATGCGAGATCGCTAGTGAGTCATCCAGAAATTCGTTTTCGTTTAGTAATTCTTGTAATCCATTCCATGTCTGCCCTCCAGATAAAATTCCATAAATAAGCCATTTATCAGAAAGATCATAATCCACTCTTACATCTGGATAAAAACCAGTCTTAGAATCATCCGCTACCTTACCTGAAGAAAGAATAAAACCTGCCTTAATCAACAAATTATCCTTTTTGTATTTCACCCATGGATTTACATTGATTAAAGACCTTGAATATGATATTCCACCATCATATGAACTACTCAGTCCTTCCAGATCAAAGCCGGTAGTAAAAGAATCATCGATTCCGTAATTAAACATTCCATTAACACCTATTGTAGATTCTTCATTAAAAAGAGGACTGTCGGATTCATCTTCATTTATGAAAGAGAAATGTGGTTTAATAGAGTAACTAATGTCTTCATTTCCTCCTTTTAATCCTATAGAAAATGCCAGGTTATTTAGTAAAACCTTAGGTGATCGTGTTGAATCAAATCCTGTATTTACACGATCTGAATTTCCATAAAACCGATAGGTTCTACTGCGAAACGAAAGTAGAGGGGTAATAGCAATGGTTTTTGATTTGTATGTAGATGACAATTGAATACCTCCATCAGAACTTCCGCTATTATCGCCGTTCACAGGTCCAGACTTGAAGCTTTCATAAAATAGTCTAGCCTTGGTATCAAAATCTCCAAACATCTTAAAAAAACCCACCTCGAGTAATGGTGAACTAAAATTTCCATACCCAGCCTTGATATAATTTTGATATTGAGCTTTTGGATAGGTCTCTTCGATGGATTGAAAAGGAACATCAGACTTATAATCTGGCCACTCAAATGAAGGCTCTTTGACGTCAAAAGTCAGATTCAATGGTTGGTTCAAAAATGATTTGGGAACTGATCTCAGGAAAATTTTGTCTGCTTTAGGTAGAAGAATTTCTTTGTTCTTTTCAATAACTACTTCACCAGAAATGATCTCACCAGTCTTTGTGCTATCAGTTTGTGCGTGAGATGCGATAACGCACAGCACTATTAAAATTGAAGTGAATACTCTCATCATTAGTCTTTTCTTATCAAAGAATCTGCTGTAGAGTTATCTTGTTCTATTTGCACAAGAATAGCTCTTGATTCGTTTTTAATATCCTCATTTTCAGAATGTTGAATAATTGATCTTAAAGTAGCTTTTGCTTGAAATAATTCATCCGATTCAACATAATTTTTTGCAATCAACAAATAAGATTTATCTACCCAATCTGTATAGTTTCCAAAGTTGGAATTAAGGTCAAATAGTAAATCCAATGATTCTTTATACTTAGATTCTTGAAACAGCATAAGTCCTAAATAATAATTTGCTTCCGCTGCATAAACATCATTACCCTCTGCCAATTCTTTATAGTTAGATTTAGCTAATTGCATGTTGTCCAACAAAAACCATGATCTAGCTTTTAAAATCAAAGCTTCTTTTTCGGCATTTAAAGGCTTCCAATCAGCTTTTATAATTTCATCAGCCATAGAAACTGCTTGACTATACTGTTCCGCAATAAAAAACACTTGCATTAACCCTTGTCTGGCATTGTAAGTATCCTTGGGTGTTAGATTCAAATCAATGAGTAATTGGTATACTTCGATTGATTCTTCAAACAACTCCTGCCTTTTGTTAACGTCTCCAAGCCTTGTTAACACTCGTCCTGTAAAGGAATTTCTAACGAATTTAAGTTCATCAAAAATAGGTTTGGCTTCTTCTAACTTATCTGTTCGATAATATGAGTCTGCCAAGTAATACTTAGCCTCCCTTCTATTTTGACTTGCAGAATAATTTTCCAAATACTTTTTAAATGCCACACTTGCATCATCATAGGCAAAATCAAAATATAGACGTTTGGCCGCTTCAAATTCAACCAGCTCCAGGCTACCATCTTTAGGGTTTGTTTGCCTATACTGCTCAATGTATTTGTCTAGTTTGTTAATCTTGAGACCAGCTTGCTGTAATTCTTGCATTCCCAGAATAGCATTCAAAGCAATTTCATTATCGATATATTTATCAAGAATAGCTTCATAATCGTTCTTAGCCGACTCTAGATTGCCTAGATTTTTTCTCGAAATTCCTCTATTTAGAAGTGATTGAGGTACGAATGACGAGCTGGCATGATCTTTAATTACCTGACTAAAATAAGATTCAGCTTCCTTAAATTCTGCATTCTCAAACCGAATCATTCCTGCTTGGAATCGAGCTTCTGCACCATATCTATTAGATGTGAATATTTTCCTAAAAGATTGCAAGGCATCTTCATCTTTTCCCAAGTTTTTTTGAGTAACTCCTTTTTGAAAAACTAAATATGCAGAGCCACTGGAAGTTGATAATTGTGAATATATACTCAAGGCTTGATCGTATGACTTAGTGGCATAGAGACAGTCTGCCAATCTTACTTTTGCATCTGTTTTAATATTTTGATCCGTGGAGGAAACGCTCGCACTTTTAAAGTGAGGAATGGCGTCCTTGTATTGCTTTTTATTGAAATAGGCATAACCTAATCCATATCTTGTAAGTGCATCTTTGGAAGATTGAGCATTGTAATAACTTATGGCTCTATCATAGCCATTGGCTTTCATGGCAATCTCGGCTAGATGGTAGTTTGATAGGTCTTTTAAGGATTGATCAAGGGTAAATCTTAGGCTTTCTTTGAACCACATATCGGCCTCTGCAAATTGACCATCGTTGAATGATAGCGTTGCTTTTTGATAGGTGACTTTTTGATATACTTCTTTCTGGGTTTGGTTCGAAATTCCTACTTGATTAAGATGTGCTATAGCTAAATCAAAATTAGATGTTCGAAGATAGGATTGTGCTATCAAGTTTTGGATTTGCTCTCTGCGTCCTTCCTTGAAAAGTTTCAAGTAATCATCAGCATAATTGATGGCTTCTGTAAAGAGGCCAAGTTCAGCATTAATAGTAGCGGCATAGAAATAAGACTCTTCTTTTATAATGTCATTTTCTGAAGCTGAAGCTTCAATGTAGGCTGCCAGCGAGTTTTCAAGTTCTTTTTTCTTCAGATATAGTCTTCCAAGCTGAAAAGCACTTAGCTGCGCGTATTCACCTCCTTGTAGTCCAGCATTTGTGAGGAATTCTATTGCTTTATCTTCATTTCCTATTTTAAATTTGGCTACACCAGCTTGATAATACAATGCTGCCGAAGGCTTGCTTGGATGAAGCTCAATGGCCCGCTCAAAGTAGGCATCAGCTTTAGCTTCATCCTTCTTTTGTGCGTATGCTTCTCCTACAAGTTGATGAAGTGCCGAGTTCGTAATGGATTGTTCATCGGATAGTTCTGATTGAGCAAGAGCTATGACTTCATCTATTTGGTCCTTTTCCAATAGAATCTTAGCTATAAAAAACTTGGATGAGGAGCCAAACTCATAGGAATCTTTAGACTTTTCAAACCCATTTAAGGCAGCTTCCTCATTGCCTAGATGGTAGTCTGCATAAGCTTCATAATAGTTGAGCCGTGCTAATGATTCAAATTGATGTTTTCGTGCAAACTGAAATAAGTTTTTCGCGTTTTTATAATTAGCCTCATCTAACTGCAATACTCCGTACACAAATCCATATGAGGCACGATCTCTCGTAGTAAGATCTTGTCCATTTACCTTGATAAGATTCTTTTTACTGTTACTTGTATCCTTTTGATAAAAATAGTATTCTCCCAAATGAAAATAAGCTAATGGCTTAATCGGGTGTTTTGGATTTTTTTCAAGCCAGTTTTCGATTGATCTTGTAGAACCATTTCCAGTCTTTAGTTGACTAAGTAGCAATAAGATTTCTTCGTCAGATGATTTCTCTGAGTTATCATTAAACTCACTTATTACGCTTTGATACTTTCGAGCTTGAAATTCCTCAAATGCCGATAGCTCAGAAAATTGCTTACTATCAATGGAATTTTGAGCCCATATAGTCTGTATAAGACCCACAAGCAGTAGAAATAGAAATTTTCTCAATACTAAATAATTTTTGACCACCAAATGCAACGAAAATTTGACACTAAATTGTGTCAATTCATCAATTTATATACCAATTCTGTTAAAACAGGACCTTCTTTTTTTGTGGCAAACCCAATGCCTTTAGATTGCATGTCTGCTTCATGCAAATGTTTTATGTTCTGAACCACTTTTCCAAGTGGATAATTTCTTGCTGCTTGTAAATACTCTTTCACAAAAAATGGATTAACTCCAATTAACGATGCAATTGCTTTATCGTTTTTGTTATCTGAGTGATGAACTAATAAAAGCTTGCTGAAATAAGAGAAAAGACTGTAAATGGTCAAAACCAGTGGGTTGTTGCTGGGATTAGACCCAAAGTAATCTGCAATCTTATGAGCTTTCAGTTTATTCATTGCACTTAAAGCTTTTTGGAGTTCGAAGATGTTATAGTCTTTACTTATTCCTACATATCTCTGAACCATTGCTGAATCTACTTCCTGATCCCCCTTAACATTCAATAACAACTTTTCGATTTCGTTAGCCAGCCTCTGAAGATTGTTACCGATATTCTCAGACAACATCATGACGGCACTATCCTGAATTCTCACACCTTTGGTCTTACAGTAGCCTCTAATCCAATCAGGTACTTGATTATCATAAAGCTTCTTCGCATTCAAGAAGACAGAATTCTTCTCAACGGTCTTCCCAAACTTGGTTCTTTTATCAACCGATTTGTACTTATATCCAAATACCAGAATTGTGCTAGTCAAGGGGTTTTCCAGATAGTTCACTACAAGGTTCTGTCCATCTTCTTTTGTCCAATCCCTTATTTCCTGAGCTTCTTTGACAATCACCACTTGTCTTTCTCCCATCATCGGATATCTCTTTGATGCTCCGATCACATCTACCAGACTTGTATCTTTTCCGTATAATATGATCTGGTTAAAGCTTCGCTGGCTTTCATCTAAGGCTGAGCTCTCAATTTCATTGATAATACTATCAATAAAGAATGTTTCTTCCCCTTGAAGAAAGTAAACGGGTGAAAAAGATCCACTTTTTATATCTCGTAAGATTTCAGCGTATTCAGATGCCATATTTTCCAAAGGTAAGTATCATACTACTCTTTACTATTTCTACTCATTATCAAAAATCAACTCATTTATATTGTATGGTAAGTAATCAATTAAAATTGGCTTATTTATAGTCTCTTAACAACTCTAAACCAAGTTTAAGAGACTATTATCAGGCCATCAAGATTCAATCAGCTTCTTAAAAACAGCATCTCTTAAAGTTCCATTGTCTGTAAGCATAGAAAATTCCACTTCGCATATTAATTCTGGCTTTAACCATACGGTATTTTTTTCTTCGTGTGCCTCTTCTTCAATTGTCTTTTCAATTGAAATTTTATCTATAAACTTTTTTGACAGGTTTTTAAGCATAGCTTCATCAAACCCAGTCCCAACTCTTCCTCTATAAATCAACTTTTCTCCCACTGTTTCTGCCAATTGAAGTGATCCAAAATATCGTTCTCTCTCACCCTGCCCTTGCGTAAACCCGATAATGAAGCAATCGAGTGTCTCTTTTACCTTAACCTTTACCCAGGCATCACTTCGCTTTCCTGAAACATACTTAGCATTTGAAAGCTTAGCTACAATACCCTCAATACCATGAGTCTTGGCTGCTTCAAACAATGCTTTCCCATCTGTTTCTGATTGACTAACACGATAATTAGTCTCACCTACCCTTACAGAGTCAATCATCCACCACCTTCTTCGATCTTGAGGATCATTCATTAAAGAGCGCCCATCCAAATAAAGACAGTCGAATAAATAACAATACGCAGGAGATCGTTTTGATTCCTGATCAAAATTCTTCTTACTCATTAGGCGCTTAATCACTTTTTTAAAGTTCGCCTTGCCTTCTTGATCCAGGCAAACTATTTCACAATCAAAAATGGCGTTGTTAATTCTAAATGCTTGTTCTGGTACATTTAATTCAGGAAATTGTTCTGTGATATCATTCCCATTCCTGCTGTAAATCGTTAATTGTCCCTCATTCAGGTAAATCAACGCGCGTATACCATCCCATTTTATTTCATAATAATAATCTCCCCTTGGAACTTTCTTAGAAGCATCTGCCAGCATTGGCTTAATAATTTGCTCTAGCAGGTTTTGTTGTGGTGTATCCACTCTTTCTAGCAACCATTCTTTGTCTTTCATCAAATGCATGCGGTATTCTGCACTTAATTGCTTACCTGAAAGCCTAAAATAAAATCCCTCCTTCTTGATTTTTGTGATTTCATATCGCCCCGTGGCATAGACCCACATCATTCCACCACCATATTCTCCTTTAGGTATTTCGCCTTCAAAGGTTAAATATTTGAGTGGGTGATCCTCCGTTTGAACAGCTAATCTCTTTACGCCTGGTACGGGTGGCATTCCTCTTGGAATAGCCCAAGACTTAAGCACTCCTTCTTGCTCTAATCTTAAATCATAATGCAGATGAGAGGCGTGATGACGCTGAATACAGAAGCGACTTCCTGGTATTTCATTATCTGATAAAAGTGGTTCAGGAGTTTTATTAAAATCACGTTTCTTTTCGTAATCGGTTAACTGCTCTGGTGTTTTGTGCTTTTTATTAGGAGGCATTTCCTTCGTTACTACCCCCCTCTTATCAGTATGTAGAGGAACAGCCCACCCTCTTATTTGCTCCCAAGGATCTCCTTCTTCCAAGACCTTTTTTAGTGTAGTATCAATCTTCCAGAAAGCTAGGTCTTCTAGGTCTTCTAGGTCTTCCCATGTGATCGGTGTTGAAGCGGTTGCTCCTTGCCTTCCTCTAAGACTGTAGGGGCATACAATAGTCTGAGAGGGCCTGTTTCGATAAATATCAATCAGAACCCTTCCTTTTCGCGCTTCTTTCTTTATATGAAGTGTAGTTCTACTGTGCTTATTAATAAAGTCTGAAGCAATCTTTTTGGCTGCTTGAAAGCATTCTTCAAACGAGTATATCGCCTCAATTGGAGTAACTAAGTGTAGTCCTTTTCCTCCTGTAGTTTTTACAAAAACATGGTAATTGTATCGTTCTAAATGTTCTTTCAAAGAAAAAGCAATCTCTTTGAGGTCTTCTAGAGGTAAGGAACCGTCCTCAGGAGGATCTAAGTCATAAACTATATAATCAGGTTTATCACTATGTTCTGAAAAGCTGTGAATCTGATGGATTTCCAAACACGCCAGGTTGGCCAACCAAACTAAGGTTGCTTCTTCTTTCGCCACCACATATTCTTTCTTTCGCTCTTGTCCTAATCTCTTGTAGTCTATCCAGTCAGGGGTCCAATCTGGTCGATGCTTTTGGAAAAATTGTTCTCCATAAATTCCATCAGGGTACCTCACTAATGAAAGCGCTCTTCCACGTATGTGATTCAGAATTGTTGGAGCAAGTTTTAAGTAATATTCAATAACCTCCGCTTTGACAATGCCATCATCGGGATAAAGTACCTTTTCCAGATTGGAAAGGTCCACCACCCTTTTTCCTACTTCGGCATGTATTTTTTGCTTGGCCATGATCGAATTATAAATATAGCCGACATCTATTCATCATGTACAGAATTAATTCATCGATGTATATTCGTCTTATGAATGAAGCAAGTGATGCCGCTATCTTGGCAGCTAACTATGTAAACACGACAAATCGACACATATTTCTAACCGGAAAAGCAGGTACGGGTAAAACTACTTTTCTTAGAGAAATTGTTCAAAATACTTATAAAAACACTGCTGTAGCAGCGCCAACAGGTATTGCAGCCATCAATGCTGAGGGAGTTACGTTACATTCTTTATTGCAACTACCCTTTGGAGTCTATCTCCCTGAGGATGTTCCTTTTATGGAGCGAAGTATTCAAGTGAATACTCCGTCATCTCTATTTCAAGGAGCTAAGTTTGGTGCGCAGAAAAGAAAACTCATTAATGAACTTGAGTTGCTAATCATTGATGAGGTGAGTATGCTTCGAGCGGACCTTCTTGATTGTATTGATGCTACTTTAAGACATCTAAGAAAGAGGCGTTTTGATCCATTTGGAGGGCTTCAGATTCTATTCATTGGAGACCTTATGCAACTTCCTCCTGTGGTCAGAAATGATGAATCAACGTTGCTTAAACAATATTATTCATCTCCTTACTTTTTTGAAGCAAGGGCCCTAAAAGAAAACCCTCCAATTCGAGTAGAGCTGCAAAAGGTCTATAGACAAAGTGATCATCAATTCATCGAACTGCTGAATAGGTTAAGGCACAATGAACTTATCCATGATGATATTTTACTTCTTAATGAGCATTATGATGCTGAAGTAGATAAAAAGGAATTGGACGGCTATATCCATTTAACTACTCACAATAAGAAAGCTGATAAAATCAATTCTACACATTTAGATGAACTCTCAGGCAAGCTTGTTTCCTTTCATGCTGAAGTTGATGGTGACTTCAACGAAAATGCTTTTCCCTCCGATTTAGAGTTGAAACTTAAAGAAGGAGCTCAAGTAATGTTTATTAAAAACGATCCTACAGGTAAAGGCCAGTTTTTTAATGGTAAGATTGGAGAAGTCACAAGCCTATCATCCGGAATTGAAGTTGCCTTTGAAAATGGTGATGAAGTGACTGTAGAGCAATATGAATGGGGAAACATCAGATACACTTTAGATAAAGCGACCAAAGAAGTAGATCAGAAAGTCATTGGTACTTTCAAACAATATCCTCTAAAACTCGCTTGGGCAGTCACTATCCATAAAAGTCAAGGACTGACTTTCGAAAAGGCTATTCTGGATGTAGAGAATTCGTTTGCAGCTGGCCAGCTATATGTTGCTCTCTCAAGATTGACTTCTCTAGAAGGTCTTATTTTATCATCAAAATTACCTGAAAGAGCGCCATCAATTGATGCACAATTGCAGCAATACATCGAAGGGTTTGAGGGAATGGATAAACTGAACAAGCAATTTGAGAGGGATCAAATAAACTTCATAGCAGAATTTGTGAGTCGAGCATTTCTTCTTGACCCGATGCTTAGAGAACTGGTTGATCACAAAAAGACTTTCAATAAGGATGAGAATAGATCATTAAAACAAAAGTATCTTCCTTGGACTGATGAGCTAATCAATGATACTTTTCCTTTAAAAGGGGTTGGAGAATCTTTTACACGTCAAGCTCACGGTATTCTTCAAGCAAATGATTTATCTAAGCTTTCTGAACGGATGGTAAAAGCTGCTGATTATTTTGATGGAAAGCTTTCTGAAATCATTGAACGAATCCAATCACAGTATCGGCTTTTAAAAACTCAAACACAAGCCAAAACATATCGAGCTGAGTTGCTTGAGGTCAAGGATTTATTCACGGATCAGCTTAAATCTATTGTAAAGCTCAACTTGTTGGTTCAACATGTAAACGAAGGTGTTCCACTTACGAAGGATAAACTTCAAAAAAATGATCAATTGAAACAAGTTGCAAAGTCTGCTACTAAAGACAAAACATCAACTGCTGAGATCACTTTTGAAATGTATAAAGAAGGCAAATCGATTAAAGTAATTGCCGAGGAAAGAGGATTGGTAGAAGGTACTATTGAAAGTCACCTTGCTCAGTATGTCGAAAAAGGGGAATTAGATGTGACGGACTTCTTAAAACCAGCCAAGCTAAAGGCAATTCTTAAATGCCATGAACAAGGTTTAACCAAATCTGGAGAAATTAAAGGTGCGCTACCTGATAGTTATACCTGGGGAGAGATTAAAATGGGACTTGCTCATGTAAATCAATTGACAACAGAAAAGCCAGACTAGTGAGTTGAAGATTAAGTCAATTAGGATGAATCTTGAGATTTGTAACCTTTTTTTTAATCTACCAGAAAAAATCCAAGGTCTATTAACAGGTCGTTGTTACACAATCTTCGTAGAAATAAGGTATTGAAGGACCAAACGGCATTGGAATCCACCCGACTTGCGTTGAACAAGTAGTTTTTTCTTCACATGTTTCGTCAAGTAGAAAGTTATATGACCCCATAAGTTCTTCTGTTTGAGAAAATGATGGACTAAAGATCAAAAAAGAAAAAATAGCAACCATGGCTATTTTTATATTATTGTAAGTGGTGTTTTTCATAAAAGAAGGTATTGATTTTAGTATTACAATAGAAGCAAGAATGAGACCAAAATATTTTATTAACAATAATTAAAGTCGCTCTTTACGAATTTGTTTCTACACCTTTTACGATCTTTTCATGCCTCTCGTTTATTCCACTAAACTTATATTCGCGAAAAAAAAGTATGCTGAAGGCCATAATTTTTGATATGGATGGAGTAATTGTAGATAGTGAGCCACTGCACCATCGAGCCTATTACGCTATGTTTGATGAGATTGATATTTCAGTATCGGCAGAACTCTATGGCTCCCTTACCGGGAAGTCCACAATTAATTTGTGTAAGCAACTAAAGAATCATTTTGGTGTGTCTCAAGAGCCAGAAGAACTCGTATCCATTAAGCGCAAACACTATGATATTATTTTCGAAAATGATAAAAATTTTGACCTCATCAAGGGTGTGCGAACGTTAATTCAGAATTATTATGACCATGGTCTGACACTCGTATTGGCGTCATCTTCCTCTATGTCTAGCATAAATCGAGTTTTCAAACGCTTTGATCTGGATCGCTATTTCAAAGCTAAAATTAGCGGAGCAGACCTTGAAGCTTCCAAACCTCATCCTGAAATTTTCATCAAGGCAGCCAAAGCAACAGGGTTCAAGCCTGAAGAATGCATGGTGATTGAAGATGCTACGAATGGTATTGAAGCTGCTAAAAGTGCTGGAATATTCTGTGTGGGCTTTGACAGTGAACACACTAAAAATCAAGACTATAGCAATGCAGATCTGGTCATAAGTGATTTCGAATCAATTCACTTTAATGGTATCAAGTATGTACTAGGAAAGTAACTATTGATTTAGGTATTTTTCGAAATCAAGAGTGGTCATTCGCGAGTCTCGAGCATATAAAGTGCTTCCATCAACTCAAATGTCTCGTCTGATTAAATTCCTTTAAAGTGAATGAGTTATCTCTATTTTCCAATACATAGTAAGAACAGTTATTATGAGGGAATCCATCCATATAATTTAATGGATAGTTTAGTAGCCAGCAGAGTAACACTCGCATGGCTCGTCCATGCATGCAAATCAATATACTTTCAGCGCCTGTTTCCAAAACTTCTTCCATAGCTATTCTTTGACGCTCCATCACTTGAATAGGGCTTTCACCACCACCTACATTTAAAGTTAATTCTCCTCTTCTCCATCCATTTACCGTATCAGCGTACAAATTCTTTGCATCATAAGATGCTTCTTTACCCTCTTGACTTCCCCAGCTTATTTCATCAAAACCCTCATGACTCCTAATTGGTGCGCCATTTGTATTCAATTCTGCAACTGTCTCGTGCGTTCGAACCAGAGCGGAAGTGTATATGAGATCCAATTGTGTTTTAGAAAATACGTTTCCTGCCTTTTTAGCTTGTTCTCTACCCGTGTCGTTCAATGACGCATTGACACCTCTGCCTTGCACCATTCCTTTCTTATTGAAATCCGTTTCTCCGTGTCTAAGTAAATAAATCGTCTTGCTTTTCAATGCTGCTTTACGTTGGTTTGCCGATAAGATGGCAAAAGAACAAATTTTTCCTGATTACATCGAGTTGGATGCACTTAATCATATGTCGGAAGGCTGTATGGTAGAACATCTCGGTATTCAATTCACAGAAATTGGAGATGACTATCTAATTGCAACTATGCCTGTCGATCACAGAACAAAGCAGCCAATGGGATTGTTACATGGGGGAGCTTCAGTTGCTCTCGCTGAGACGATGGGAAGTGTCGGTGCTACTCTTTGCATTGACCTAAACAAACAGCACGCTGTTGGGCTAGAAATAAATACAAACCATATCAAATCAGCTAGTAGTGGAATAGTGTCTGGAAAAGCAACTCCAATTCATTTGGGAAGAGGCACCCATGTTTGGAGTATTGAAATGAAAAATGAAGAAAACCAATTAGTTGCCGTAAGTAGAATAACGATGGCTATACTTGATAAAAAGTAGTGTGGGAATTAAGTAAAATATTGAACTTAGATCAAGGAGATATTCTCCTTAATAAACTTCAAAAGGCTGGTGTTGCTTTCGCAGCATGGAAAATGCCTAATGACGTGAGTATTCAATTAATTATTTCACTCAATAACACTGTCAAATCGAATGATCTTCAACTATCTGAAATAGGTGCTGGTTTTCTAATAAATGAATATGCAGACAACCACCCAATAAAACCTTATTATATATCAGCAGATATAGTTGTCAAAGACAATCAAACTTCGATCAATCCAAATGTCAAATCTTCAGAGATTGATGAGTTTGTTAAGCAGATGAACGATCCTTCTTTCACAAAAACTGTTGATTCAAGCGAAAAAAGTATCTTTTCTTCAAACGAATTCGAAGAAGCAGTTCAACAAGCTATTTTGGAGATTAAGGATGGTTCTTTTGAAAAAATCGTACTCTCCAGGTATAAGGATGAACCCTTACCCGCTGGTTTTTCAATCTGGGAGTTCTTTCAAACCATATGCTCTACATACAAAAATGCCTTTTGTAGTATCTCTCATATTCCCGGAAAAAGAGTGTGGATTGGGGCATCTCCCGAGCTCTTGATCTCCGATAGTGTTAATCAATTTAGAACGGTTTCACTAGCAGGAACAAAAGCATTAGAAGAAGGGCAAGAGCTTTCAGAAATTGCCTGGACACAAAAGGAAATTGAAGAGCAAGCTTTGGTGAGCAGATATATCATAAACTGTTTCAAGAAGATAAGACTTAGAGAGTTCCATGAGCATGGTCCTAAAACCATCCAAGCAGGAAATCTTGCTCATTTGAAAACCGAGTTTATTGTTGACTATAGTGAACTAGGGTTTGATGAATTGGCAGATCAAATGCTCGAACTCCTCCATCCTACCTCAGCGGTTTGTGGTATGCCTATCGAAAATACCAAACCATGGATCAAAGAAGTAGAAAAATATAATCGTGAATTCTACTCTGGTTTTTTAGGCCCTATAAACTTTGAAGGATCAACAGATCTATTTGTCAATCTCAGATGTATGAGATTGAGCGAAAACAAGATTCGTTTTTATGCCGGAGCTGGAATTACCGAGGACTCTATTCCTAAAAAGGAATACTTAGAGACTGAAATGAAAATGAACGTTTTGAAAAGATTACTTTAAAACTGATGCTTCATTCTACAGTTTTTAATACTTCTCAGCTTTGCTATCAACTAGGTGTACGGCATGCTGTAATGTCTCCTGGATCCAGAAATGCGCCTTTAACCATATCTTTTGCTCGGTATGACGATATTGAAAAATGGATTATTCCTGATGAAAGATCAGCCGGTTTTATTGCTCTTGGAATCGCCCAAGAAACAAAATCACCTGTAGTTCTATGCTGTACAAGTGGTTCAGCCTTATTGAACTACGCTCCTGCTATTGCTGAGGCTTACTATCGTGAGATTCCACTTATTGTGATGTCTGCAGATCGCCCTCCTGAACTAATCGATCAACGTGACGGTCAAACCATCCGTCAGTTTGAGTCATTGAAAAACCATGTGAAAGACTCATTTCAGCTTCCCATTATTCAAAATAAGAAGGAAGCAAATGATTATCAATCTTCAATCATTGAAGCGATTCGTTTGAGTACTCGCTTACCTTTGGGGCCTGTTCATATCAATATTCCTTTCAGAGAACCTTTCTACCCATCCGTCGATGATGATCTATCTTTCAATCCGGTTGTATTCCGTGATCAGGTGGAAGATCAAAGGTCGGATGAAAGCAGGAATTTTGATCTTTCAAATTATGAAAGACCACTTTTATTGGTTGGTCAACTTCCGGTGGACGGAGAACTCAATAGTATGCTATCCATACTATCTGAAAAAATTCCAGTTGTTCGATCACCATTAAACAACCTTGGATCTGGCATCCAGCATGTAGATGGTTTTATCAATAATCAATCAGAATTAAAGCCAGACCTACTTTTAACTAGTGGATTGTCGGTTCTTTCAAAAAAACTGAAGCATTTCTTAAGGAAAAATTCACCCAAAAAACATTTGCACTTTGATGCGGGCGGAGTTTCAGTAGACACCTATAAGTCTTCTCCTCAGTTAATTAAATACTCTTTGAAGGATTGGTTAAAATTCGCAAGCTTTGATGATCTAGCTACCGATTTCATAGAACTCTGGAAGAACTATGAGGAATTAACACAAAATGCTATTTCCAATTTTTGCGCTACTGCTACTTTCTCCGAAGTAACAACTGCTCTTCAAGCCTTAGCCGCGTTACCTGATTCTTCAAATCTACATTTAAGCAACTCAATGTCTGTGCGTTATGCTGATCTGTTTGGTATAAAAAATGGAGTGGAATGTTACGCAAACAGAGGAACTAGTGGAATAGATGGATGCACTTCAACAGCACTAGGTACAAGTTTAGTTTCATCAAAAATAAATACTCTTATTACGGGCGACCTAGCTTTTTTATATGATCGAAACGCCTTCTTTCATAATTACCGAACTCCCAACCTACGCATCATCATTTTAAATAATCAAGGAGGAGGGATTTTTCGATTGATAGATGGTCCGTCCGCTTTACCTGAATTGGAAGACTATTTCGAAACCAGACATAATAAGACAGCAGAATATATTTGCTTAGAGAATGGATTAGAATACGTTACTGCCAACAATGAAAGGGAACTGGAATTTCATTTAAGCACGTTCTATGAGGCCTCTTCAACAACCAAGGTTCTAGAAGTTTTCACAGATCCAGAAACGAACCAACAAATATTTAAAGATCTAAAAAAACACATCAATGAGTGCATCAACAATTAAATGGGTAACTGCTAGTGGCTTTGAAGATATTACCTATAAGAAATTTGGTAAAGTGGCCAGGATAGCTTTTAATCGACCAGAAGTACGAAACGCCTTTCGTCCTAAGACTGTAGCTGAGCTTTACAAAGCTTTTTTAGATGCAAGGGAAGATGTAAATATTGGAGTTGTGCTATTGAGTGGAGAAGGTCCTTCTGCGAAAGACGGAGGTTGGGCTTTTTGCAGTGGTGGGGATCAAAATGCAAGAGGCCATCAAGGATATGTTGATGACGATGGCATGCCACGTCTGAACATTCTGGAAGTTCAACGATTAATCAGGTTTATGCCAAAAGTAGTAATTGCTGTTGTTCCTGGATGGGCTGTTGGCGGTGGTCATAGTTTACACACTGTATGCGACTTAACATTAGCTAGCGAAGAGCACGCTATTTTCAAACAGACTGATGCAGATGTTACTAGCTTTGATGGCGGCTATGGCTCAGCCTATCTAGCGAAAATGGTTGGTCAAAAGAGGGCTCGTGAGATTTTCTTTTTAGGTAGAAATTACTCAGCTCAGGAAGCTTATGAAATGGGGATGGTAAATGCCGTTATTCTACATGAAAAATTGGAAGATGAAGCATATCAATGGGCTCAAGAAATTCTTGCTAAATCCCCTACCTCTATCAAGATGCTAAAGTTTGCATTTAATCTTACTGATGATGGTATGGTAGGACAGCAAGTTTTTGCAGGAGAAGCCACTAGATTAGCTTACATGACAGATGAAGCAAAGGAGGGTAGAAATGCTTTTCTAGAGAAGCGAAAGCCCAACTTTAGTAATATTAAATGGATTCCCTGATTAAAAAAGGGTGGTTTTAACACCCTTTTCCTTTTAACACCGCTTTGCCGTTAGAATAATCATATTCAATCCCAAAAGTTCGTGCTATAATTTCAATAGCATCTTTTGCTTTTTTCTTATTGAACTTGGCAGTTAATTTACAGTTCTGAAATAAAGGATTTTCAAAATTCATTTCTATCCCATATACATCTTCAATGACCTCTTTCACTTCGGACATACTGGATTCGTTAAATGTGATAACTTTCGTTTTCCAGGCGAGATAATTAAGGTCATTATTATTTCTCTTTATTATACCTTTATTGTTAGTCGACACGAGACCCATCTCTCCCATTTCAAGTTTAACAGCAACACCATCACTCTTTACTAATTCCACAAGTCCTGTTTCAACACAAACTTCAGTATTCCCTTTATATGCATCTACTACAAATGAAGTACCAAGAACTTGAACTTTCGCATTTTCAGTATGAATAACAAAAGGTCTCTTTTCATCTCTTTCTATATCAAAATAAGCTTTACCAATAATTCTTATTTCGCGAATACTATCATTAAATTTCAATATTTCAATCCCAGAATCACCATGTAAGGCAACAACACTTCCATCGTCTAATTTTTGGCTTGTATAGATAGATTGCCCGGAATCCTGATTTAAAATAAATAGTAAGGAAATTGCTAAAATCAATACTGCAGCACTTGCGTATCTTATCCAAGTACTCATCATGAAAGACGCTTGCTTTCCTTTAGGTTTTTCATCCAGAATTTTACCTAAAACATGCTCAGGTGGGGTCTCTTTAGGCTGAGTAGCCAACCATGCATTTTTTACGTCTAAAAATGTATTGGCATTATTTTTAGATTCACATCTCCATGATTCCACAGAGGAAATTTCGTCCTTTGACGCTTCCCCAGAAAAATATTTTGCTAGTACTTCTTCCATTTTGTTGTTATCGTCTGGTTATTAACAACTTACAGTTGCTATACCCCTAATTTTTTTCATAAATTATCAAATGCAGGATCATAATTAATCGGTACCAAATCCGCAGTACGCTCCCATGACCAGTAGCCATAGGTCGTCACTGCAAAACGATCCATAATTTGTCCCGACAAATCGAGTTTAACTGACCCTTTTAGTAACTTCAATACCGATATCTGAGCTCCTGGATCCTTTATTAAGCGTCCTGATTTGATGTACTTGGCATACATCAAATGTACAAAATCACTATTTTCTAAGAACTTCATACTTTCTTTCTCTTTTCTGTATTCAATAATGAGGTGGTTTTTAAAATCTAATTCGTAATGATCTCCTTTAAAAACAATAATATCTGATACAGTCAATTCTTGTTTTTTATCAATTTCAAAATTCTCTAGGCTTTTCAAGCTGTAAATTCTAAAACCTTCCTTTCTTAATTCTCCATTCAATAAAGACTTTTTGAAGTGATTGAATGATCCATTGTAACTCTCCTTTCTGTTTTTCCGCCATTCTCTTATATCCCCTCTATTCGTTGGTTCGAGGTTTTTAAATCGAATTTTACCTCTGAATCTAAGGTCAGTATCCTTTCTTTGAAAAAATTCAAGAAAATAGCTGATTCGATATCCCAAAGCTTCATTTCTGATTTGCAACGGGTACTGTGAATATGCTCTGAGTGTTTCGTCTAACCTATGATAAGAGAAATTTAATGTTTCAGGGTTTTCAATTACGCAGTTCTCTGCTTGTTTTGATTGCCCTAGTAGTTCTACCATAAATGTAGAATAGTGGGACTGCCAGCTAATGGCTGTTTGACTAATTCTATCTGAAATAACCTGAACTTCTTCTAATTGACCTAAATCCAACTCCATTTGATGGTCTTGGATACGAGCTCCTCCATTGTTCTCTGAAAGCTCATAAACTGCATTTTTATATCCAACATGCGAAAAAACAACATTGTAAAAACCAGGAGGAATTGATTCTAATTTGTAATTACCATCAATGTCACTTGACATTCCTATAGTCGTTCCATCAAGAAAAATATTAGCATTATTCAATGGCTGACCTTCTTCATTGTATACTGTCCCTGAAAGGGTGAAAAAATTCTTCTTCTTAATCGCTTGCTGCTGTGGAGGCTCGTAGTTCAGTATGATTTGGTCTTTATAGAAAGAATACTTGAGTCCTGTGCCCACTAGCAATCGCGATAAAAACTGATCAATTGGAAGGTTATCGGCTGAAATTGTATAAAGGCTTCCCTTAGGTAAAATATCAGAATTATAACTGAAAAAATAATTTGTTTGAGCACTTAAAGTATCAAAGACGTCTTCTAATGGAGTGTTGAGAAAAGAGGCATTAATTCGATCGTTCTTTCTTGACTGGGAAAAGCCGAAAGAAAAAAACAAAAAAAGTATAGTGAAGGTCTTAACCCGCATCACGAAGGTTTTTCAAATCTTGTAGCGTTTCTCTTAACACTTTTAATGCTTTGCCCATTT
The DNA here is from genome assembly GCA_039984955.1 of Marinobacter alexandrii. Taxonomy (NCBI): domain Bacteria; kingdom Pseudomonadati; phylum Pseudomonadota; class Gammaproteobacteria; order Pseudomonadales; family Marinobacteraceae; genus Marinobacter; species Marinobacter alexandrii. The sequence continues at coordinate 23,552 of JBDWTN010000003.1, read as the reverse complement.
GCACTTCAACAGTCTTAACGGAGATTCCCAGATGATCAGCGATTTCTTGATATTTAAGTCCTTCGTAACGACTCAATTTAAATATTTCTGAGCACCTAGGAGGTAACTTATCAATTTCTTCACTAATACGCTTTCTCAGGAAATCGGGATCTTCATCTTTAAATTCATTTTGATAAGATGATTCCATCACATAGATCACATGCTGTCGGTAGCCATCTTTTACTTTTTCATGTTTTAGTGTATTTAAACAAGAATTATGTACAGAACGATACAGGTAACTTTTGACAGAAGAGTCTGGTGATAAAGAATCACACTTCTCCCAGAATTTCACGAAAACGTCTTGAGCTACCTCTTCCGCCTCTTCCCTTGTATCCATAAAGCGAGCTGCATACAGTACCATTGTGGTATAGTATTCATTAAACACATATTCAAAAGCCCTCTTATCTTTGTTGATTAGTCGGCTAACAATTACCTCTTCGTTTTCCAAGCGCAGTGATTATAAAATCTAAAAATTTTCTCTTAAAGTTAGAAGAAATTCTAAAAGATGATCTTTCTAAAGAAAGATATAACAAGACTGAAAAATTAGTGTTAGAAATAATCAAAAGCTGGTATTCCGATAAAAAAGATTTTTTTCATCAAACTTCTGGGTCTACAGGCAAACCTAAATTGATAAAAATTTCAAGAAATAGCATACAGCTAAGCGCTCAAGCTACCATGTCCTATCTTGATCCTAATGAGCTGGTGAAGGAATCATTACTTTGCATCGACCCTGTACATATTGGTGGGGCAATGGTTATATATCGTGGGTTAATCTATAATCACAACATTACTATTGTAGAACCAAATTCTTATCCATTTAAAGATCTAGAAAGTGACGAATTTGATATCGCTTCCATGGTTCCAATGCAGTTTGAGAAGTTAAAAGAAAAGCAAATAAACAGGTGTGGCATTATTCTGATTGGAGGTGCACCTATGCCAATAGATGTTAAAAGCTATAGCGCTAAAGTTTATTCTACATACGGAATGACAGAAACTGTTTCTCACATTGCGTTAAGGAAAATAGATATGGAAGAATTTCATACGACAGGAGACACCATTGTAGCTGTAGATAACAGCAATTCCTTGAAAATAAAGGGCTCCATTACAGCCAACAAATGGCTAAAAACAACTGACTTAGCTACAGTAACTTCTGAAAAAACTTTTAGATGGTTAGGGCGAAAAGATTTCGTGATTAATTCCGGTGGGATAAAAATCAATCCTGAATTCATTGAAGAAAAGCTTAGTGATCAATTTGAAAACGATTTTATGATAAGCTCTTTGCCTGACAAAACTTTAGGCAGTAAAGTGGTACTCATATCTAGTGGAAGTAAACAAGTTATCGACTTTGATATTCTTGATAAATATCATCGTCCTAAAGAATCATTTTTTGACTGCAATATATTTAAAACTACCAGTGGAAAAATTGATAGAGCAAAGACTCAAGCCGAGTTAAAAAAATCTATATGAATATCAAATTGTCCTACCAGCCACAACAACTTCCTCCTCCCTTTGCCTATGCTGCAGTTATGGAATTTGAGTCAGCAGAAAATAAATTATTTCTAAATCTTGACTTGAAATATCTGGAAAGAGAAGAATTGACTGATGACGAATTAAGAGCGGAAGGGTTTACAAGAAATGATGATCTTATATGGAAAGGAGAAGTAAATACTCGTTGGCTTGAGGATATTAAGTTATTAGGTGAAATGAAAATGAGTTCTGAGCCTAATAATGAAAACTATCTACATATTGAAAAAGATGATTTGATTCTGGGCTTCCCCAGCAATATCATTCTAGCAAATGCCTTGTTTCAGGAGTTACTACAAGTAGTTCTTGAAATCGCCGGAATTGAGTCTCCCCTCAAGGTAGTTTTTGTATTAGAAGGTATCACTTATGAAATAATATGGAAGTTTTCAGAGAGGGTTGTGATTATAAATGAACAGTTAAGTAGCAACTGGGAAATTGGACGAGAGCTTATGAATGAAGCATTTAGTCTTGACTTTCATAGTCTTGAATCACAAGAAAGGCCGACTAAAAATTCATTAGATATGGGGGAAGGACTCTGGTATCCTATTAAGGACGGTCAGCTAATTAACCGGCTAAATATACTAATAGGTAAAATTCTATAACGTAATTCCTGTTTGTATTAACTGCTGAAAACAATTAACTTGAAAATCATTAACAACTATTTCAACCTTTAACCCATACATATGAAAAGCTTAGGATTTCTAGGAAAGCTAATGTTTGCGGGTCCCATGGCTATGTTCGGTATTTTTCATCTAATGGGAGCCGATGATATGACAGGATACGTTCCTGAATTTATACCTGCTCCTGTTGTTTTTGTTTATTTAACTGGGATTGCATTGATTTTGGCAGCAGTAGCCATCATCATAGGAAAGAAAGCAAAGTTAGCCACTCAGCTTCTGGGATTGATGCTAGCACTTTTTGCTGTATTAATACATTTATCTGGATTTTTAAGTCAAGATCCATTAAGTTCGTCAATGTTTTTAAAAGATATTGCTCTGGCTGGTAGTGCTTGGTTTATGAGTGCCCACCTTAGTGATTAAAGAGAACCTTAATCTAGATACTAGATAAGTATGAAGAGAGACCTCCTGATAGTAATTGGGAGGTTTTTTTCTTAAAAAAGATTATAACTGCCTCCTCGTCTAAAATGAGAAGTTTCTAGAATTGGAAATGTCTTATCATCAAAGTATTTACGTCTGCTCACCTCAAACAATTTTTTGATTATCTCAGCTACTTTTCCGTCTCCTTTTATTCTCCTTTTAAATTCGCTATCATTTACATTTCCTCCATGCAGTTCTTGTACTTGATGCCAAACCTTTTTCGCACGATCAGGGAAGTTCTTTATAAGCCAATCGTGGAATATTTTGCTAATTTGTCCATTTAATCTTACGACTGTATAACCTGCAAAAACTGCCCCAGCATTGGAAGCTGAGCTCAATATTGCAGGTGTTTCATGATGTGTTAAACCAGGAATAATCGGTGCGTTCATCACTCCTACTGGCACACCCACCTTGGAGAGTATTTCCATAGCTCTTAGCTTCTTTGCTGCACTCGCTGTTCTGGGCTCCAATTTTTGTCTAAGCTTCTCATCTAAAGAAGTGATAGAAAAGATCACATGAACCAGGTTAGATTGAGCCAGTTCCTTCAAAACATCAATGTCACGTGTGATGAGGGAATTCTTGGTTATAATTCCAACAGGATTCTGATATTTGTTGAAAACTGAAAGGAGCCTCTTTGTGATTTCCAGTTTCTTCTCCAATGGCTGGTAGCAATCAGTATTCCCACTGAGCATCACTGTTTTTGGTTTCCAGGATGATTTTAGAAATTCTTTTTCTAAAAGTTTTGGAGCATCAGGTTTAACGATAATCTTAGTTTCAAAGTCTAAGCCTGCACTAAACCCCCAGTATTCGTGAGAATTTCTCGCATAGCAATACACACACCCATGCTCACAACCTTGATAGGGATTTACAGAAGCATAAAAACCTAAATCTGGACTATTGTTAGTTGATATAATCTTTTTAGGTGTTTCCTTAAATACCTCAGTCTTGGGTTTTTGTTGTACCATTTCTTCATCTAAACCATCTGTTTCATCGGTGCTAATACTGAGGTTTAGAAACTTGTTGGGGGTATTGATTTGCGCCCCCTTACCCTTCAAATAATCCATTCATTAAAATTACTAAAAATTTTAGTAATTCTATTTATTCTTTGAGATAGTAAAGGCGCTAACTGCTCCAACAATTGCGCCCATCAAGTGAGATTCCCAGCTAATTCGATCATCTAAAGCAAGTAAGCCGTAAGCCATCCCACCATAGAAAAAAATTACCACAAGACTTATGATTACTGATGTGAAGTTCCTTTTAAATAGTCCATAAAAAACTAGAAATGATGCAAGCGCATAGACTAATCCACTTGCTCCGATGTGATAGAAAGGCCTACCGAATACCCAAACCAATATATTCGTAAAGAAATAAGCATATAAAAAAACCCGAGTAGCTATTAATGGAAAAAAGAAGAAGATACTCCCACCTAAAACAAGAAGTGGAATTGTATTGGATACTAAATGATTGAAATTACCATGTAGCAATGGTGCCATGAAAATTCCCACTAGTCCTGTTATATCTCTTGGATAGATTCCTAGGTATCCTAAGTCGGTTTTAAGATAAAACTCTATGCTGTAAACAAGCCACATAAAGAAGCAGAGCCTTAAAGGTGGTACTATTCCGGACTTGTTCATAGTTGAATTTAAACAAAAAACCCTGACCTCAAGTTTTGAAATCAGGGCTTAAATATTCTAATGAATGTTAGCCTAGCTCCTTAATCATTTTAAGCTCCATCAGCTTCGATTCTTCATAGCTTACAGATAGATAGCCCAAAACTCCTCCAGATGCTTCTGCAATCTTTTTAGCTAAATCCTTAAGGCTTGCATGATACTTCACCGCAAAGTTCTTCTCAATTTTAGGTAAAATGAAGTTGAGCTTTCTCAGTTCGGTAGAAATTGCTTCAATTCTAGCATCAGTACCTGATGGAAGTTCATCAATTAACCTATTGAAGTTATCTTCAAACTGCTCTCCTACCAACTTATAAAAGTCAGCTAATTGTTCTCTGGATCTACTTTGCTTATTCCTGGCAATTTCTATTGCTTCCTTACGCTCTGATTTATCAATTTTTCCATCAGCACCTGCAATAAGTATTGCTACATATACCGGCGATTGTAGTATCACCTGGATCTCGTCTTCTCTTAATGGTTCAAATTCTGGGATCATTCCTTTTAATTTCAAATTTTCGGCTCGAAAATACAAAATTATTTGCTGTATTGATATTGACATCATCCCTAAATTTTGGTTATGCTTTTTACCTAGAGAGATATTACATTTATAACTTGGATTAAGCAAAATATGGAAAAAATAGATTTTACCTACCTAGAGGTTCTGAGCGAAGACGATGAAGATTTCAAAAAGGAGTTTATTGAGACATTTGAAGCAACTTATACGTCTTTGGTGAAAAAGATGAAAGATGAATTGGCGAGTGGTGACTTAGATAACTTGTCTAAGTCTGCTCATCAATTGAAGCCGTCGGCGAAGATGATTCAACTTTCATGCGCTGAGACTTTGGAAGATTTACAACATCATCCAAATAATGCTACCAGCGATATTTTAAACGAAATCAATGCGCAGTGTGAAGATGCACATAGACAGTTAGTAGAATGGGCTAGTTAATTATTGATAGGTAAAGCGATCTCTTCACCCAGATACTTGGGTTTACGTTGTAAGACATATAAGTCTAGCACAGCAACAGTTCGGGCAAGTACTTCACGGAAAGCTAGTGAGTTTCCTATGGGACCTCCATCATCCGCAGATACGGCAATGGCATTCATATCCAGATAATTAGCAATGAATAAGGACCTATAGCAATGAAATTGCTGTGTTACAATCGTTACCCTTGTTTGACCAAAAACCTCTTTGCACCTTACTACTGAATCAAGTGTTCTAAGACCTGCAAAATCTAATGAAATATCTTCTTCTGGGATATTAAGGTCTCCAAGTGCATGTAGCATGTCGCGAGGTTCATTATAATATCTCGTTCTATTATCCCCACTCACCAAGATATGCTTGATCCTTTGACTTGAATGAAGAGAAGCTGCAGTATTCATCCTTTCTACGAAAAAACGATTGGGCTTTCCTTCAACCGTACGCTTACTTGTGCCTAGTACCAAGGCAACATCATTTCTAGGTATGTTTTCTGGTTGATAGATTAAGTCTTTTGTAGATTGAACTACCCAAATATTGGTTCCAAGAATAAAAAAGAAAAGCATGAGTAGCATCCATAAACCAACTTTAATAACTTTTTTCATACATCTACTCCCTTTGTTCTAAGTATGAGGTCAGCTTCGCGAACAATTTTTCTATACCATTCAGATCTCAATTTGAGTTTTTCTTGGTCGGTAATAGATGGCCATTGTCCTAATTTGGATTTCAGAACAGTCAGGCATATTGCAGCGCTAACAGAAAGATTAAAGCTTTCAGTGAATCCACTCATTGGAATATGAACAAATCCATCTGCCTTTTCCCCAGCATCTTTTGTTATTCCATCCGATTCTGTCCCAAAAACAATGGCTGTTTTTTCTAAATGATCCAAATCATGTATTGATCTGGAAGTTTCATTGAGAGATGTAGCATATATCTTATAGCCATTCTCTCTCAGCGATTGATAGCAGTCTTCAATATTATCTTCTCCATCACCGTAATGATGCATGGTAATCCATTTGGTAGCACCTTGAGTGATATGAGAATTTACTGAATATTCATTTTTGTTCTCTATGAAGTGCAAATCCTGAATACCCATGCATTCTGCAGTTCGCAAAACAGCGCTTACATTGTGTGGTTTATCAATATCTTCAAAAACCAAAGTGACATGTCGTGTTCGTTCAGCAAGCACTTTATCAATCAAGTCTTGTTTATTTTCTGAAACAAACTTCTCAAGAACATCGATGATTTTCGCAGCTTTTGTCATTCTTTCTTCTCTCCAAAGAGACCTAATTGGTTCTCTTCATCTTCCTCTTCTATTTCAATTTTTATCGTGTCTTTAATTGCATCTAAATCAATTATTGGTTCAGGCTTTTCGTCTTTGATAAGATCTACAGAGATAACTTGTTGCACAGGTAGCTTATTTCCAATGGCTTTCCATCCCTTAATATCAATCAGACTCATCAAATCCAACTTTTTCTTCTCATGCTTTCTTCCTTCCTTGTAAGTCACCTCAACGTCCGTTTCTATTCCTTTGGATATAAAAACAAGCTTGGAACTTCTCGCTTCTGTGACAAATGGGAATTTCTTATCTGGGGTATTGGTCTCAATAATAAATCGTTTGACATAGAATGTTTTCGACTCTCCATCGTAATGAATGGCATTAAAAGAAGTATCACTTTCAAGCTTATATATGCCCATCACATTATTAAAATCATAATGATTGGTGAGTTCAAATGACGTGGTTTCATAATTTCCATCTTTATAGAAAACTGCAATTTGATCCTCAGACATAAAGTTGCCTAAGAGATCTCCTCGATCCTCTCTATTCAGCCTACCAATTGTCGGGTCATACCAGATATCAACACCCCCAAGGGTTGATTTTCCTTCTTCTTTAAGGACAACCTTTCTAACGGGGTATTTAGTAAGGATATTACCTCCGGCTCCTCTTCCTTTGATTTCCAATTCAGAGAAGTCAAAATCAAATATTTTCTTTCTAGCTGAGCTTGATTGTGTAAGTGAAGCCGTCACCAATTCTGCCTCGCCATTTGGGTTGGCAGTAAAATATAGCACCTTAGATCCTTTAGCTCCTTTTGTCAGATCATACTCCCTGTCTCTTGTGACTGATAGTACCTGAAAACGTTTCACATATGTCTTTCCTGATCCTGCATCCAAATACGCAAGATTATAGACCATGCGCTCATCGTTCTTCTTAAACACTCCTGCATATAGAATATCCTTTCCAACAAATGTTTTGTCCTGAATACGCGTCACAACACATTTACCATCTCCAGTAAAAGCGATGATGTCATCGATATCTGAGCAGTCACTCACAAATTCATCTTTCTTTAGTCCGTATCCTACAAATCCATCCTTGCGATTCACATAGAGTTTCGCATTGTTTGCTGCGACTACCGTAACATTGATTGTATCGAAGTTTGTTATCTCAGTTTTACGTTCCCTTCCTTTACCATACTTCTCGAGCAAGTTTTGGTAGTAAGCAATTGCATACTCAGTGAGGTTATCCAGATTATGATCAACCCTACCTATCTGATCAGTTAAATCCTGAATTTGCGCATCTACTTTGCTTGTGTCAAAGCGTGTGATACTACTCAACGGTTTGTCAATGAGTCGTTTGTAATCTTCATTCGTAATCTCTCTGTAGAAGATGTCAAAAAACGGAGTAAACAAAGTATGTAAGACTTCATAGCATTTTTGAAGGTCACCGGAGTTCTCATAGTCCGGATGTTTATACATCCCTTCATTGATGAAAATTTTAAGCAAATTGCTAAAGAATATCTTCTCTTTCAGCTCCGATTTTTCAATTTCCAGCTCTTGCCTTAAAAGATCAACCGTCTGATCAACAGATTGATTTAGTATTTCTGATATGCCCAAAAACATAGGCTTATCATCTACAATCACACAGGCATTTGGAGAGATAGAAACTTCACAATCCGTAAATGCATAAAGCGCATCCATAGTGATGTCTGGTGATGTTCCAGATGCGAGACTCACCAATATCTCAATATCTTTAGCAGTATTATCTACCACCTGTTTAATCTTTATCTTCCCCTTATCGTTTGCTTTAACTATCGACTCTATTAGAGACGTAGTTGTAGTTGCATACGGTATCTCTTTGATCACCAATGTAGACTTATCCAGCTCTTCTATCACAGCTCTTACACGGACTTTGCCACCTCGCTTGCCGTCATTGTAATCGCTGACGTCAACCTTTCCTCCCGTAAGGAAGTCAGGGTATAATTTGACTTTCTTTCCTTTTAGTATTGCAATACAGCCTTCAAGGATCTCACAGAAGTTATGAGGTAACATCTTTGTGGAAAGGCCCACGGCAATGCCTTCCACACCTTGTGCAAGCAGCAATGGAAACTTTACTGGGAATGTAATTGGTTCTTTCTTTCTACCATCATATGATAGTTGCCATTTAGTTGTCTGAGGGTTGAAGATGACTTCTAGGGCAAACTTGGACAGACGTGCCTCAATGTATCGAGCTGCGGCTGCTGAATCGCCTGTTCGGACATCTCCCCAGTTTCCTTGAGTATCTATCAGTAAATCCTTTTGGCCTAAGTTGACAATGGCGTCTCCTATAGATGCGTCTCCATGCGGATGGTATTGCATAGCGCTACCAATGATGTTGGCAACTTTATTATAACGACCGTCATCCATCTCCTTCATGGCATGCAGAATCCTACGTTGTACCGGTTTCAATCCATCATTGATAGCAGGAACGGCTCGTTCAAGGATTACATAAGAAGCATAATCCAAAAACCAGTTTTCGTACATTCCTGATATAGGAATGACATCTTGTATTTCATCTTCTCTTTCGTGTTCTTCTCCCATTTAAAAACAATATTGGCTCATCAAGTAATACCCGATGACTATTAAAACTGAGACTAGATTCCCAACAAGGAAATAGTCATTTGAAATTTTATCATCGTCTTTTAGACGTGTTGCGATCTTTAGTGCGCCAAAGAATGCCATCCCTTGAGGTAGGTCCACAAGTAAAATGATATATAAAAAGCCACGCTCCAATGCACCTCTTAATACACTGCTAAGTGTTAATCCCTTACCAAACATTTTTGTTACCAGAAAGAAAACAGCCAGAGTTACTATCTCTCCTACAACATATATGGCGCTATGGATGATGTAGTTATCCATCTATTAGGTGGTGTATAACTTCCTTACATAGTAGATACTCATCAATCGCCAGGCTCTTCCTTCTCCTCCAAAGAGAGGAATCATCCTTCTGCTGAATTTTAGCCAGAGCTTTATAATCATGTCCTTGCAAAAAACCAGAGACTGTGCTCCTGTCTTTGGGATGCCAACCATCAATGAAGTGTTGCGTGATTTTCATCATTTTATTGATCTCCTCGCTTGCGTTAATTGATACCAGAAAGCGTCCATTTTCTTTCTTCATTCCGTTCAACATGTTTCGAGCATCCGTTAGACCTGGACCCAACATTTCGTACGCTTTTTCCTTGTTAATGGGAGTTTCTACATCTCCTTCATTCAGTACATAGCGTAACTTGAAATCAAATTCTTCCTCTAAAATGTATTCTTCCATTGCGAGAATGATATCAATTCCTTTGGATGCCGATGTTACAATGCCTTGAAATTCGTCTCCCAACGTAATTGTAAGTGGCGACTCAATCGATTCTCCATATATCATATTGGTCCACTTTACCAGCACCTGAAAGTCTGACATAAGTGTCTTACTATCTTTTTCGTGACTACTCACGATATCCGCCATAAGAATGAACCTGTTCATTGATCTATTTTACAAAATTCAATTTATTGTATTTTTTTTACAAAAAATCATTATTTGTATAATTATTACAATTCAATATTTAATGATGATCAATTTGAGCCTATTTTAAGTGTATACTCATGATGAGACCTAATACAACTCCATCAAATAACTTCTACTTTTTCCTCTACCAAGTCTTTCTCCACACGAAGTTTATCTATAATAAATTGCTGACGATCAGGTGTGTTCTTACCCATATAGAATGTTAGCAGGTCTTGGATACTAGTGTCTTTTTGAAGAATAACCGGATCTAGACGAATATTATCTCCAATGAATTCAGCAAACTCTCCAGGGCTTATCTCTCCTAATCCTTTGAATCGTGTGATTTCAGGTTTACTTCCAAGCTTAGCAATTGCATTCCTTCGCTCATCTTCACTATAACAATAGATCGTTTCCTTCTTATTTCTAACCCTGAATAGAGGAGTCTCCAAAATAAAAATATGATTGTTTCTAACCAGCTCAGGAAAGAATTGCAAGAAATATGTTAGCAGAAGCAAGCGAATATGCATACCATCTACATCAGCATCTGTTGCAATAACAATCTTTCGATATCGTAACCCCTCCAGTCCATCTTCTATATTCAGTGCATGTTGTAGCAAGTTGAATTCTTCATTTTCATAAACTACTTTCTTGGTATGCCCAAAACAATTGAATGGCTTACCTCTAAGAGAAAAGACAGCCTGAGTTTGTACGCTACGTGATTTCGTAATTGATCCACTTGCTGAATCTCCCTCCGTGATGAAAACCATGGTCTCATCCTTGATCGCATCGTCTCCCTTTTTATCATTGAAATGAATACGGCAATCCCTTAGTTTTTTGTTGTGAAGGTTGGCTTTCTTAGCTCTGTCATTCGCCAATTTTTTAATGCCCGCTATTTCCTTTCTCTCGCGTTCAGATTGTTGAATTCGTTTCAACAATGCATCCGCTGTACTTGAGTTCCGGTGGAGAAAATTATCTAATTCTGTTTTCACAAAATCATTGACAAAGGTTCGCATAGTCGGACCTTCGGGCCCTACATTTTGAGAACCAAGTTTCGTTTTTGTTTGGCTCTCAAACACTGGCTCCTGTACTCGTACAGCTATAGCTCCTATTACGGCCGAACGAACATCTGCCGCATCGAAGTTTTTCCCGTAAAATTCTCGTACGGTTTTAACAACAGCCTCACGAAAAGCTGCAAGGTGAGTCCCTCCTTGTGTTGTATATTGGCCATTGACAAACGAGTAGTATTCTTCTCCATACTGATTGGCGTGAGTAAGTGCCATTTCAATATCTTCTCCTCTTAAATGAATGATTGGATAACGAATGTTTTCTACGTCTGCTTTGCGAGTCAAAAGGTCTTTTAGTCCGTTTTCAGAATGATATTTTTTTCCATTCAAAACGATTGTCAAACCTGCATTTAGATAGGCGTAATTCCACATCAAATTGTCCAGATATTCAGGAATGAAATGATAGTTTTTGAAAACGCTATCATCAGGTTCAAAAATGATTTGCGTACCATTTCGTCCCTCCGCTTTTTTGACATTCGAATCATTGGTTACTTCTCCTCTTTCAAATTCAGCCACTTTCGTCTCTCCGTCTCTGTAGCTCTGAACTTTGAAGTAATTCGATAAAGCATTTACAGCTTTCGTACCAACGCCATTTAGGCCTACTGATTTTTGGAAAGCGCCAGAGTCATACTTACCACCAGTGTTGATTTTACTTACACAATCCACCACTTTTCCAAGAGGGATTCCTCGGCCATAATCACGCACTGTCACCCGGTGATCAGTTACTTTCACTTCGATGGTACGACCATGTCCCATCATGTGTTCATCGATGCTATTATCAATGATTTCTTTTACCAATACATAGATACCATCATCAGGCGAACTTCCATCCCCCAACTTACCAATGTACATCCCAGGTCTAAGTCGAATATGTTCTTTCCAATCCAGTGATTTGATACTATCCTCAGTATATATCGCTTCAGCCATGCAGTAAAATCGTTATGAATGATTTAATAAACTCTAATTCAAAGTAATGCTAAAAATCCAAGACTTACACGTAACAACCTAGGCAATAGAAGTAGTATTACTTGAAATAAGTCAATTTAAAAATCTGAAATAGAGGAAGTTCTATTTCTTTTGAAGAATGAAAAAAAACAGGCCAATTATCCAAAATACTAGAAAGATCGGTCCTAAATAATTTAAATAAGCATAGTTAGAAGGATCTATACTGCTTGCATTATTGAGAACGCCAAGAAAACCGATAAGCGTAGTAAGGTAGAAATTCACAATGAAAATGATCGTTCGAATCCATGCAGTAAGATCTGTGGATAAATTCCTACTCCCTAGATTAATTCCAATTCTAAGGATAATGTTTACAGTTACAAACCCTCCAAAAGCATAATAGAAGAATGTTTGTTTATGCATGCCTTTTACTCCTTCCAAACTTAAGTCTACCATGATCGGTAAGTAGGCATAAATCACCAATAATATTACTGTGAATAAGAAGACTGAAACAGCATTAAGCACTTTGACTGCTTTGATCATATTTTGGAAAAATTTGTAATAAATAATATTAACGATATACTAACCAAGCAAAGGTAGACTACTAAAAATGATCAATTGATTTAGGAAGAAAATAATTATCCATTTAACACAGTAGTTTGCTAATGTTAAACCTAAAGTACATGAAAAAGAAAAAATTATTTGCCGTCTTAAATATTGTTGCATTCTTTCTCTTGGCATTTAGCGTATCCTTTGAATTTGCCAATCATCAACTTGAATTAACTCTCCTACTCATTGGCTTAATCGGAACGTTAGTTTCGGCAGCATTCTCTGTTTTCAATCAAAAAGTGTGGAATGCTTCTCATGGACCTAGGGAAGCTCAATATGAAGGAGCATTTAAATTATTAGTGAGTGTGATATTCATGCTTATTATCATCAAAGCGATTCTCAGTATTGCTCACTTAATTCCAAACAGCTTAGATATTTTCAACTTCTTTACATGGATTGTAGGATATACGGCGATGGTATCTCCTAACCTTATTCACATTTTTAAAGATCACGCTAAATCAAAGTCGACCGTGTAGTATTTTTGGTAGATGGATTTTAATCCGATCATTCTATCGATTCCGATCTATTTTATTTTGATAGGGTTTGAATTGATTTTTCAATTGGTCAAGAATGTAAAAATCTATCGAACAAACGATGCAATTTCCAATATTGGTTGTGGAATATTCTCTCAGGTAACGAATGCCATTTGGGGTGTTGTCTCCATAGGTATATATCAATACACCTACCAATATTGGTCTATCACTCAAATACCTAATACATGGTGGAGCTACCTTATCCTATTCCTGTTGATTGACCTTTGTTATTATTGGTTTCATAGAGCGAGCCATGAAGTGAATTTCCTGTGGAATACTGCTCATGTAGTACATCATCAAAGCGAAGATTACAACCTATCTGTTGCGCTTCGACAAGCTTCTTTTGGTGGTGTCTTCTCCATGGTGTTTTACCTTCCATTGGCTCTCGTTGGATTCAATACTTATGCATTCCTGATAGTTAAGGGAATCAACCTGATTTATCAATTCTGGATACATACGGAAGCTATAAATAAACTTCCAAGATGGTTTGAATATCTATTCAATACTCCATCTCATCATCGTGTGCATCATGGACGAAATCCAAAGTACATCGATCGAAATCATGCCGGGACATTGATGATTTGGGATCGAATGTTTGGAACATTCCAAGCGGAAGAAGAAAAACCTACCTATGGGGTAACCAAACCGGCAAATACCTGGAACCCAATTTGGGCCAACATTCTACCTCTTGTAGATATGACTAAGCAAATGAAATCCACTCCTGGTTTCTGGAATAAGCTAAAGGTGCTCTTCTACAAACCTGGCTGGAAGCCTGTGGAACTTGGTGGCTATCAGATGGCTCCAGAAGTTGATAAGAAGACTTACCAGAAGTATGATGAGCACCCACACATGCCTATGATCCGGTATGTGTTTGTTCAATTCATCCTGGTGTTGATTTTAACTGCTTATTTTCTATTTACACTCAAGCAGTATGACTTCTATGTCAAACTAGCTCTGGCAGGATTCATTATGTGGTCAATCACTCAACTGGGAATTTTGATGGAGAATAGAAAAAAATTGGATTCCGGGTGAACATATTAGATTAGTTGCTTCTGCGGCTATAATAGTGTTTCTACTAGAAGGAACAACCTCCTACATCATTGCAGGAGGGTTTCTTGTTATTTTCGAATTTTGGCTGATGCGAGCGAAAAGTGAGTATCTACACTAGTTTCTCGTAAGCTTCCTCGAGAGCCATATGAGTAGTCCAAAAGCCGCCTTCGTGTGCTCTCCGTGATAATTGATCAGAAAGAATATCCAAGTGTGTATGCCACCCAGCCATTGTTCCGACTCGCGTTTCTTTGTCGTCTTGAAGTTTTTCATGCGTTAGTGTAAGTTTAACACCTTCATCCAAAGTCTCAAGTCTAAATGTCACCACTCCTTCCCACTCAATCACGAATAAATGTGGAGCTTCACATTTAATGACTTTAGCTTGGGAAACAAAACCATCTCCAAATTCCTCATACTTAGCTGGAGGTGATTCCAATGGGGAGGAAAGTTGGTTGTTATTGAAAACGAAGGCTATGTTGCCCCCAACTTCAAGACTTGAGCTGCCTCCTGTAAACCATTTCTTGCGTTTGTCTACATCAGTCAGATACTCCCAAACTCGTTCGATTGGGCCTGGAAGTATACGTTCAAATTGTAGCGTAGTGGGGTCTATTAGTTCTCCATATTTATTCATAATGATGCCATTTTAGGGTTAAATCAAAAGAAGATTTCAGTATATTCCTTTTCCATATTCATATGAACACTCCAAAATCCTTTGGGGTCTTTTCCGTTCATTCGATCTACGAGAATATCTAAATGCGTGTGCCAGCCACCCATTGTTCCTACACGCTTGTCCTTATCGTTTGGTAAATTGGAATGTGTTAGTGTGAGCTTAACTTGATCATCAATTTCTTCTAATTTGAAGGTTACCTCTCCTCCTTCCCATCCGATTATCAGAAGATGTGGTTCATCATAGGTTAGTACATCAGCAACGGAGATCGTTCCACCTTCCATACCTTTATACTTTTCAGGCATGGGGTCTTTAGCAGGTGAAAGATTATTGTGATTGAATTGATATTCAACCTTTCCTCCTGAGTTGTTATCCATCTCTCCTCCTGCAAACCATAGCGCACGTTTATCTGCGTCGGTAAGGTATTCCCAAACACGTTCTATCGGGCCAGGCAAAAGGCGTTCAAATTGAATGGTGTGATCGTTGATTAATTTGCCGTATTTATCCATCGTTGTAGTTATTTATTGTTTGTGTCTTCTTTTAATAGAGCCTCTAACTTATCAAGGCTTGTATTCCAGAAACGTCTGTATTGATGCACCCATAATGCAATCTCCCCAAGTTTATCTAGCTCAGCATGACAGTAACGCTCTCTCCCTTTCTTCTCAATCTTGACTAATCCACATTCTCTAAGAATACGGACATGCTTAGATACTGCCGGCCTGCTCATATCAAAGTTGTCAGCCAGTTCATTCACATTTCTGGATTGATGAGAGACTAATCCAATAATCTCTCTTCTAGTGGGATCTGCTATTGCTTGAAATACATCTCTACGCATAATATGAAACCTTTTGGTTACAATTATAGATAAAAGAAACCAAACGGTTACATTTTAATAAATATTTCAACTCATCTCCTTTATTATCATCTTTGTAGAATGTCTCATATCAATGACACTATTACAGCACTTGCCACACCTCCAGGACAGGGCGCCATTGGAATTATTCGCGTCTCTGGACCTGAGACGATTTCAATAGTAAATGAGCTATTTAAGGGAAAAAACCTCCTAGAGGTAGCTTCTCATACGATTCATCTTGGTACCATCAGGAATGATCAGAATGAGATCATTGATGAAGTGCTTGTTTCTATTTTCAAAGGGCCCCACTCCTATACGAAGGAGGACGTTATTGAGATCTCCAGTCATGGATCACAATACATCCTTCAGAAAGTTTTGAGCCTCCTGGTTACTAAAGGAGCTCGCTTGGCCAAACCGGGAGAGTTCACACAGAAAGCTTTTCTTAATGGGCGATTTGATTTGGCACAAGCTGAAGCAGTAGCTGATCTTATCGCATCGGAGAATGCAAGCATGCAGCAGACAGCTATGAAACAAATGCGTGGTGGATTTTCAAACGAAATCAAAACCCTGAGAGAGCAACTCGTACACTTCGCATCCATGATCGAATTGGAGCTTGACTTTGCGGAAGAGGATGTGGAGTTTGCAGATAGGCAAGGCCTGATTGATTTGATCAATAAAATTCAAATACTTATTCAGTCTTTGATTGCCAGTTTTGAATACGGAAATGTCATTAAAAATGGTGTCCCTACCGTCATCGTTGGGAAGCCCAATGCTGGCAAGTCTACACTTCTAAATGCTTTGTTAAATGAGGAGAAAGCTATTGTATCGGATGTAGCAGGAACTACGCGTGATTTTATAGAAGATCAAATCTACCTCGATGGTATTGCTTTCCGTTTCATAGACACAGCAGGCATAAGAGAAACAGATGATGAAGTAGAAATCATTGGTGTGCGCCGAACATTGGAGAAGATGAAACAAGCAGGGCTTGTTATCTACCTATTTGATCTAGTGAATGAATCAATTGAATCGATTGAAGAGCAGCTTAAAGGGCTGTTGTCATCTGACGTGCCATTCATCATTGTGGGTAATAAAATGGATCAAGCGGATACATTTTTGCAAGATCGATTGATCAAGGAAAATGCGGTATTCATTTCTGCTAAGGAAAAAAACAATCTGGAAGCGCTGAAAGAGCGACTGAAGTCATTCATAGATATTCCTACTCAAAGCAACGTTGTTGTGACCAATGCCCGTCATTTGCAAAGCCTACAACAAACCGATGATGCCTTGAACCGAGTGATCGAAGGAATCAATATGCAGATGAGTAACGACCTGGTAGCACAAGACATACGCTCTGCACTCTTCCACTTGGGAGAAATCACTGGTGAAGTCACCACGGATGACTTGTTGGAGAATATTTTTAGTAAGTTCTGTATTGGGAAGTAGCAAATAGACTATCTTAATATTGCAATAGCTCCAGACACCAAAATCATCAAATGCGAGGCTCTCTTCTTACTTTTGTAATCGTTTGTTTACTATTCTTCAATACTCGGCTCATGAGCCAAGACAAAATGGAGCTACAGTCTCTATCTCAAATTTCTGAATTTGTGGATACACTCAATGTTAAGCCAAATCATGTTAGAATCTCTGTCACATGGCTTAGCGACACTATAGAAATCAGATCTTTAATTCATCCTGTAAAATACAATCTCGAATTGATGCGAAAACTCAAGAAGGATTCAACTTTTACTCCCACAATTGAAGAAGAGGAACGTCTAAAAAGCATTATGAAAACAGGAGCGCAGAACTGTTACAGCAATGCGTTGCAACGCTACTTTAAATTCAATAAAATTGAAGCTGAAATGTTATTCAACGAAGATGTAGGGATAACAAGAAAAACATTCGAAACCATTGTTAATAATACTTTCATCAAAACGAACCAGTTTTCCACGAAAAACAAAAAACACTTCAAAGACCAATTGGATGATGGAACATTGATTGTTTTTAGGAATAAATCCAATTGGATGAATCATGCTTTCTATTACGAAAACGGAGTTTTCTACTCCAAAAATGGTGCGTCTATGTTAAAAGAATACAGCAAAATGAAAGACATCTTTAAAAAGTATTGGGATACTCCTATCGTAGAATTTTACGAAATGAATGAAAACAAGGTATCCAACTTCTTAATAGAGAGTAAATGAGTGCCACTCCTACTTCCTCCTCCACTGATGACTTACTGGAGTAATATTTTCAGTAAGTTTTGTATCGGGAAGTAAGTTATTGTGAAAACAAAAAAGACCCTGAATTACTTCAGGGTCTCAAATTACATGAACCAGTTAGGGCTTTTTATTCTTTGATCTCTATCACTTCTCTAGGAAGCATCTCATCCCTCATCGCCGTATTATACACAAAACCTGCAACGATAGTAGCTATCTGTTTCAGGTCATCGATTACTAATCGCTCATAGGTATCCATATTGGTATGGTGCGTTCTGGACCAATACTCTACAGGGTCTTGAATGAACTGAAAACCTGGTATACCAATAGCATCAAATCCTAAATGATCAGTACCTCCCGTATTTCTAGCAGTGATCGTCGTATTTTCCATTATGTCATCAAATGAACTAAACCAATTTTTAAAAATTGGACCTACTTCTTCATTGCCCTGAAGGTAGATACCTCGAATTCGCCCCGTACCATTATCGATGTTATAATAGGCAGATATTTTCTTTTGTTCGGATTTCAAACTCATTGTTTCAGCATCTCCAAAATGATTTTTCACATAATTACGTGATCCGAAAATACCTTGCTCCTCACCTCCCCAAAGCGCAATTCGAATAGTTCTTTTTGGCTTTAGGCCGACAGCTTTTAAGATTCTAACAGCTTCCATCATCACGATAACGCCCGCACCATTATCTGTTGCCCCGGTTGCTCCATGCCAAGAATCCAAATGACCTCCTAGCATTACTACTTCTGACTTTAGTTTTTTGTCAGAGCCTGGAATTTCTGCAACCACATTATACCCTTGGAGGTCTTCTGTATCAAAAGTTGTTTTTACTTCTGCTTCCATCTCAACTTCTACCCCATTTTCTACTAATCTGGCCATGAGGTTAGCATGCTCAGGTGCCATCTCCAACTCAGTAGCCCCCTTAGGTGTATCTTTTAAGTATCCACGAGGACTGCTAGTGAAGAGCGTCCCATGACGCCCATTTACCCCCTTAATTATGACTGCAACACCTTCTTCCGTTAGGAACGTATTGAGTTTTCCGCTGAATTCTCTTCGCTTGCGAAAAGCGGCGATTTGATCGGGGGTATAAGTACTTCTTGCCGCTCTTGGTTCTTCCATCTCACCGAGATCATCCTCTGAGTAGCGGCGTGCATCAGCCTTAAAGTTAGGAGATTGATCACCGCGAGGCTTGAATGCAACAATAGCTCCTTTCAGCTTCCCTCGATACTTATCAAAATCCTCTTCACTATTGATCTCTACAAAAAGTACTTTACCAGAAATGGCACCTTCAGTGCTTTCCGTCCACGCTTTCGGCACGGCGATAAACGGCATATAATAAGGTTTGGTCATCGCCACATAACTCTTGTTAACTTCCCAACCTCTACCAAATTCTCCCCAAGCCTCTTTCGTTGCATTTTCCAATCCCCACTCAGATAATTGATTGATCGCATAAGTAACGGCTCTTTCATACCCTTTCGAATTGGATAGCCTTGGGCCTGCTTTATCAATCAATTCAAAAGCAATTTTCTCTACTTGTGAATTGTTGAGGCCTTCTTCCTTAATTTTTTCGATTGATGCTGCATCAATCACTTCCTGACCATTTAAAATAAAAACAAATAGCAGTGCCGGGATAAGTAGTATTTTTTTCATAAGATCTTTTTAATAGGTTGAATTTTATAAATCTACAAAAATCAAACTGATACTAAGTAGCATTTTCTACAAGTGGAATTTTGAGACCTTTAATTAGTTGGATGTTCGTTTTTGTAGTAAGAAACTTCTCTTGATAGGTCTACTGCTAATTGTTTTTTTTAAACTTCATTACCATTCAATAAACAGATTGTATGTAGTCTAGGAGATCGAAGGTGGCAAAAGATGGTGTGTTTGAGTATTCGCTACATCCTAGTATGTATTGGTTTATAATGTAAAATATTTTTCCATTGAGTCATTTATAGTAGGGCAAATTTGTCTGATCGTATGAAAGCAAGAAGCAAATATTATTTCCAAAGCATCAAAAAAATTTAGAGCAGCTCGTAGAGAATATTAAATTGACTCGAAAGGGATGTAAGCTAAACTTTAAAAAAATAATTTCTAGCCTCTAAACTACTTACAGTCAAGACCTTATTAAATTCCATTTATAATAGATTTCAAAATTGCTTTAAAATAGCAAACTGTTTTGTTGAAATTATTCAACAAAGTATTAGAATTATCTATTTTTGCGCAGCACAAAAATTTACCTTAGAACTACTACCACACATATGTACACTACCAACCAAGATTACCGCCCTAGCAGGAAGAGTATGTCTACTGCATTTCAATCCATAGTATTTTTCAGACATAAACTACTGTTGTCGACTTTATTGATTTTTTGTTTTCAGCTATCAAGTTCGACTCTATTCGCACAATTTAACTACGACGTTTCGAGAGCAGCCTATGCCGGCTTTGAAGAAAGATTCTATGTGGGAGGACAGGAATCAAATCCGATCTCAATGAAATTCAATACCACCGGCACAAAGATGTTTGTCATGGGTAACTCTGGCGATGACATCAATCAATATACTTTATCGACAGCTTTTGATGTCTCTACAGCTACCTATGACGGTGATGCTGAAAGGTTTTCTGTCTCGGCACAAGAAGCAAATCCTTACAGTTTGGTTTTCAACATTGATGGCACCAAGATGTTTGTATTGGGTGAAAGCAGTGATAATATCAATCAATATACCTTATCCACAGCTTTTGATGTCTCAACAGCTGTATATGATGGCGATGCGGAAAGATTTCCTGTAGCAAGTCAAGATCTAACTCCGACTGATATGGCTTTCAACACAAGCGGCACCAAACTATTTGTATTGGGCATATCCAGTGATTATGTGTACGAATACACTTTATCCGCACCCTTTGATGTTTCTACTGCTATATACGATGGCGATGCAGAAAGATTCCGTGTAGGTCTACAGGAAACTAGCCCATTCTCTATGTCTTTTAATTCTGATGGTACCAAAATGTTTATTTTGGGAAACTCGGGTGATGACATTAATGAATATACTTTATCCGCACCCTTTGATGTTTCGACATCAGTGTTTGATGGGGATACGGAAAGACGCTTAGTGACCAATGAAGCACCAAATCCTTTGTCTCTTACATTTAATGCTGATGGAAGTAAAATGTTCGTGATGGGCAATAACACTGATGCCGTACATGAATATAACTTATTTAATGTAGCTCCTGAAATTGATGGAACATTGGCCGGCCAGGAAGTCAACGATAGATCTACAATAAATCCTTATGCTAGTATTCAAATATTTGAGCCTAATAGTCAAGATGTTTCTGCGACTATCACATTAGATGATAACGCGAAAGGAATTCTCTCCGGTGCTGATCTTGCAGGAACAGGGCCTTATACAATTGCTTCTACGACTCCAGAACTATTGCAAACCATTTTAAGGAACCTAATATTCGATCCTACAGATGATCGGGTCATTTCTGGAGGTTCTGAGACCACCATTTTTACTCTAGTGATTAGTGATGGTGATTTAGCCGCCAGTGATAATACAACGAGTGTTATCTCAAGTACTGATCCATCAGTTACAAGTATTCTTTTATCAGGCAATCCAGATGCTTTCGATACTTCAGTTGATTTCATTGTGACATTTGGTGAAAATGTAACAGGTGTAGATGTTTCGGACTTCACGCTCAACACTTCTTCTCTTGTTACTGCCAACTTAACTGGAGTTAGCGGCAGTGACAACCTATATACAGTAACCGTGGCATCCATATCAGGTGATGGCATTGTTAGTATTGATCTCAATGCTAATGGTACAGGAATTCAGGATGGTGCAAGTAATCCTATCGTCGGAGGTTTTGAAGGGAATATTCATACCGCTGGGTATGCGTTTGATGTAGAAAATGCAGCTTATGCAGGCATTAATGAAAGATTCTCTGTTGCAGAACAAGAAGCAAACCCATATGAAATAGTTTTCAACCCTGGAGGCACAAAGATGTTTGTCATGGGTACGTCTGGGGATGACATCAATCAATATTCCTTATCCACGTCTTTTGATGTATCTACAGCGACATATGATGGTGACGCAGAAAGGTTTTCAGTGTCAACACAGGAAGGAAATCCTTATGGTTTGACTTTCAATAATGACGGAACAAAAATGTTTGTCATAGGTGATAATGATAATGTAAATCAATATACATTATCTGTCGCTTATGATGTATCTACAGCAATCTATGATGGTGACGCAGAACGATTCTCTGTAACCTTCCAAGAAACATCCCCTACTGATTTGCTTTTCAATCCAGATGGAACAAAAATGTTCGTCCTAGGAAACGCTGGTAATGACATTAATCAGTACACGCTTTCAAGTCCATTCGATGTATCTACTGCTGCTTATGACGGAGATACAGAACGGTTTTCTGTAGGTGGTCAAGAATCTACCCCGAACTCAATGGTTTTCAACCCAGATGGTACTAAGATGTATATCATGGGTAGTAGCGGTGATGATATCAATTCATATTCACTATCAACTGCGTATGATATTTCTACAGCCATTTTTGACGGTAATGAAGAGAGGCTTTACATAAATTCATTTGAATCTAACCCTTACGGGTTGGCTTTCAACTCCGATGGAACCAGGATGTTTGTAGTTGGTGGAACCAATGATGTTATTCAGGAATTCACCTTATTTGATATAGTGCCTGAAATCAATGGAGCAGTCGCTAATCAGCAAGTCAATGATCGAACTACCATTGCTCCTTTCGGAGGTATATTAATAACTGAAGGAAACAATCAAGCTGTAACAGCTACGATCACATTAGATGATAATGCAAAGGGAATTCTCTCTGGTGCTGATCTCACAGGGACAGGGCCTTACACAGTGGCCTCTGCTACTCCAGCTTTGTTGCAAGAAACAATACGCAACCTAATATTTGACCCAACTGATGATCGTGTAACTTCAGGAGCTACAGAGACGACCACATTCACATTAGCCGTAAGTGATGGCAATTTGATTGCTAACAATAATACCACAACGGTTATCGTGACTACAGAGCCTTCTGTGATTAGCATAGTCGTATCAGGAGATCCAGGTGCTTTTGACACTTCTGTTGACTTTATCGTAACATTTGAAGAAAACGTGACCGGTGTTAATGGTTCTGACTTCACACTCAATAACTCTGAACGCGTAACTGCAAGTTTGACTGGAGTTAGTGGTAGTGATAATGTGTACACTGTAACTGTAGCATCTATATCAGGTGATGGAATCATTAGCATTGATCTCAATGCTAGCGGAACCGGCATTCAAGACGGATCCGGAAATCCAGCTACTGGAGGTTTTGAAGGAAACATTCATGAAGTTGGGTTTGCATTCGATATAGCAAATGCAGCCTATGCAGGTGTTGAAGAAACATTCAATGTACGCAATCAAGAAGGAACACCGACATCTTTAGTTTTCAATCCGGACGGTACGAAGATGTTTATTATCGGTAGTTCTGGTGATAAC